>NZ_LZHP01000071.1:0-56862 GCF_001690605.1 Gilliamella sp. Nev6-6
CATCAATTGCTGCTTCACGAGAGACCGCCTTGTAAACAAGTTTCAAATCGCTCATAAATGCTTTGTGATGTTTAGAGGCAACATACTTAATTGAATGGCGGATTTGATGAATAACACAAAGTTGAACCTCTGTTTGTGGGTAAATAGTATTAATCGCTTCAGGAAAGCCAACTAATCCATCGACACAAGCAATTAAAATGTCATTTAATCCTCGGTTTTGTAAATCGGTCAACACCGATAACCAAAAATGAGCCCCTTCGTTTTCAGATAAATACAAGCCTAATACTTCCTTTTTTCCGGCTAAATTAAGTGCAAGTACAGTATAAACAGCCTTGCTGTGATAAACCCCATCTTCTTTTACTTTATAATGAATTGCATCCATCCAAACAAACGGATAAAGCGATTCTAGCGGTCGTTGTTGCCATAATCTGAGCTCAGGAATGATTTTATCTGTAATGGCGGTTAAAGTTGCAGGAGAAAGACGAAAAGCATAAATCTCTTCAATATGCTGGCTGATATCTTTATAACTCATCCCCAGCGCATACATACTGAGAATTTTTTGTTCAATTTCATCGTTTAATGTTGTCTGATTTTTTTTGATGAGTTGAGGTTCAAATGAACCGTTTCTATCTCTTGGTGCATCAAGTTCGAAACTGCCTGATGAGCTTTTTATTGTCTTTGAACTCTTACCATTACGCCGATTAGGGGTAATGTCGTTGGCTAAATGAGAATCTAATTCCGCCGATAACGCCGCTTCTGTTAGCTGCTTGATTAATGGCGTTAAAATACCATCTTTACCCGTTAGCGGTTGACCATTTTGTAATAATTTTAATGCTTTTTCAAAATCAAATTCTTGGGACATGGGTCATTTCCTTTTTTGTTACATAGTTTACCGAAATGACACAGAATATTGAACAGTCTCTAATTTGATAATTAATACTTTGTAAAAACGCTCAGTCGCTTACATTTCATGATTAAAATAATCGCCTAAAGACACACTTTCAGTAATGACCAACCCCCCCATTTTGATAAGCCGATATTTTCCAACCCACTATTAACTTTAGGTACTAAGCACAGTTAAACGTTTGATCTCAACAGATAACATTTTCCAAAATATTTGATTATCACCCTTAACTTTCCTTTTTAATTTGCTTTCAGCTGTCACTAGTTTCGAACTTTTTGAATCAAAATTGATACTTTATTTATTTTTAATTTTACTAAGCATCAAAATAGATACTTGCATAATATTGATTATATTTAATATTTTTTTATTTATGTGATAACGATCACTTTAGAAAGGTCGTTAAATTGATATCATATGTGCAGAATATTAATTAAGGAGTAGTACCCAATGAGTAAGTTAATGAATAACGAAAATGTTATCAGTTCAAACAATAAATCAACATTACCAAAATGGCGAAAAAGCGACACTTTATGGATGCTTAGTCTTTATGGTACCGCAATTGGTGCTGGAGTGCTTTTTCTACCCATTAATGCAGGTGTTGGTGGATTGATTCCATTATTAGTTATGTTGATTCTTGCCTTTCCAATGACATTTTTTGCCCACCGAGCTTTATGTAGATTTGTTCTATCAGGAAAAAACAGTAATGGCGATATTACTGTTGTTGTAGAAGAGTCTTTTGGGCGCACCGCAGGAATTTGGATAACGGTGCTGTATTTTTTTGCCATTTACCCAATATTATTGGTATATAGTGTTGGTATTACCAATACAGTAGACAGTTTTATGGTTAATCAACTAGGTATGCAGCCAATACCCCGTGCTTTGCTTTCGTTTGTTTTAGTTGCATTCTTAATGTCAATTGTTCATTTTGGTGAAGAGCTGATTGTTAAAGTGATGTCCGTTTTAGTTTTCCCTTTTATTGCGGTTTTAATGATGCTAGCTTTATTTTTAATCCCTGAATGGAATAGCAGTAATTTATCCTTTAGCCTTAATAGTGAAGGTGGACATAGTATATTAATGACACTTTGGCTGGTTATTCCCGTTATGGTCTTTGCGTTTAATCACTCTCCCATTATTTCCTCATTAGCTGTTGCTAAACGTAAAGAATATGGCAATATTTATGCAGAACCGAAATGTACTAAAATTATTGCTGCCAGTAACATAATGATGGTTGTGACTGTTATGTTTTTTGTTTTTAGTTGTGCTCTGTGCTTATCGCCAGCTGAACTTTTAGAAGCAAAAACACAAAATATCTCGACTTTATCTTATTTAGCTAATCGATTTAATTCGCCAGTTATTGAATACATTGGGCCGCCAATTGCTTTTATTGCCATGGCTAAATCGTTTTTAGGTCACTATCTTGGCGGTAAAGAAGGCTTTAACGGCCTTGTGCAAAAAATATTACGTAACCGCAACAAAACGATTTCAGAAAAGAAACTTGATAAACTAGCCATTGCATTTATGTTTGTAACAGCGTGGGGAATTGCAACAATTAATCCAAGCATTTTAGCGCTTATTGAATCACTTGGTGGACCTATTTTAGCTATATTATTGTTCTTAATGCCTATGTATGCAATTCATCAAATCCCAGCATTGGCAAAATATCGTGGAAAATTAAGTAATGTATTTATTGTTGTTATGGGATTAGTTGCAATTTCTGCGGCTATCTATAATTTATTATAAAGATTACCTAATAGGTAATAATCACCTATTTAATTAATGTATGTATGAAATCCATCGACATTCGTCGGTGGACAAAATAGTCTGTAGGTTATCCTACTAGTAAAATAAACAATGGGTACAATAAGCATTAACCACTAATGAGAATTAAAAACTTATTTTCGTAATCCCAAAATTGAGGTTATTTGTTGATACTTTTGTTTAGCATTTTATTAGCAAAGATAAATTTACAAAAATATAACTATGCCTATGATATTTATACTTGGCATTAAAAAGGAAAATTATGAGTTCAGTATTTGAAATATTTAAAATTGGTATTGGGCCTTCAAGTTCACATACAGTAGGACCAATGAGAGCGGGTAAAGCTTTTATAGATCAACTAATTAATAAACAAATGATGTCATCAGTGACAAAAATTGTGGCTGATGTTTATGGATCTTTGTCGCTAACAGGTAAAGGGCATCAAACAGATATTGCTATTGTTATGGGATTAGCGGGTGAAAAGCCTGATACTGTAAATATTGATAATATCCCAAATTTTATCGAAAAACTTAGCCAAACGCACCGTTTACCTATTTATAATCATTCCTACGAAATTGATTTCCCATTAGATAGTTGCATGGTATTTCATTCTAAATTTTTACCATTACATGAAAATGGTATGACTTTAAGTGCCTATAACGGTGATACCTTATTATTTCAAAAAACTTACTATTCTGTAGGTGGCGGTCAAATTGTTGAAGAAGAGCAATTTGGCCAGCAAGAGCAAGATGCGGTAAAACTGCCTTACCCATTTATTTCAGCTCAAGAATTATTAAAACATTGTGAAGATAATGCCTTATCAATTTCTAGCGTTATGATGAAAAATGAGTTGCAATTGCACACTTATGAAGAAATCGAAAATTATTTTTCTCGCGTTGGACAAACTATTTTGGAATGTATTAACCGTGGAATGAATACTGAAGGTTTATTACCTGGACCGCTTAAAGTTCCGCGTCGGGCATTTTCGTTATATCGTCAATTATCCACCACTAAAGACAAAATTATTAGTGACCCTATGGTAATTATTGATTGGGTAAATATGTTCGCACTTGCCGTTAGTGAAGAAAACGCAGCGGGTGGACGGGTGGTCACTGCGCCAACAAATGGTGCATGTGGCATTATACCCGCTGTGCTTGCTTATTATGATAAGTTTATTAATCCAGTTACTCCTGATATTTATATTCGATTTTTCCTAACTTGTGGTGCAATAGGGCAACTTTATCAAATTAATGCATCCATTTCTGGTGCAGAAGTCGGGTGCCAAGGGGAAGTTGGCGTAGCTTGCTCTATGGCTGCTGCTGGACTTACTGAGCTGTTAGGTGGTAATCCTGAGCAAGTTTGCATGGCAGCAGAAATAGCAATGGAACATAATTTAGGATTAACTTGTGATCCAGTTGCAGGTCAAGTGCAAGTACCTTGTATCGAACGTAATGCTATTGCCGCGGTAAAATCGATAAATGCAACAAGAATGGCTCTAAGGCGAACAACTGCGGCAAAAGTATCTTTAGATAAAGTGATTCAAACTATGTATGAAACAGGAAAAGATATGAATGCAAAATACCGAGAAACATCACGCGGGGGGCTTGCCATTACCGTTCATTGTAGTTAAGTTGAAATTATTTGTTGCGTCAAATTCGCCGATTATGCAATCGGCGAAACCTTAAATTATATTTCTTTAAATTATATTTCTTTAAATTATATTACTTTAAATTATATTACTTTAAATTGTATTTTCTTAAATTGAACTTTCTTAAATTGCATTTAATGTTTCCAGCGCATAGTATTGACTTTAGAACGCAAAAAATCATTCTCAACTAGCACATCCACCTTTTCTTGTTTTATTGTACGGTATTTTCTTTTCCGCTTAAGTTGCTCCATTGATGTTTTATGAATCACTTCATTATAGGCAAGCAAATTATTCAGTTGATCCAGTTCATCTAACCCACGAAGAACCGCAATTAATGTTTGTAATGTAATGGATTCGCCTTGTTCAATGCGTTTTATTGTCGCAATACCGATTCGAGATTTGTTAGCCAGTTCTTGCTGAGATAAATTTTTTTCAATTCTTGCTATTTTTATTCTGCGACATAACATAGCAATCATTTCGGCAGTTTCATTCATAAAATATCTTTTAGGTATGATATGCCACAGTATGTGACATATCATCTACTGTTATTGAATTAATTGTTCGTTTTCATGAGCTTTGATTTGTTGCTTTTCTAAGCTTTCTAAGATCTTTTTATGGATGCCATTAAAGCCACCATTACTCATAATTAAAATGGCATCGGTTGGGCGAGCTGTTTTGGTTATCATTTCAACAAGTAAATCAATATCACCCGTCCAGTGAGCAGGTTGGATACAAGCATCAACAACATCAGCAACTAACCAAGGCAATTGTTCTGGTTGAAAGATAAAGATTTCGTCAGCACGACCTAGTGATGGTGCTAGTTCATCTTTAGATACGCCTAGCTTCATGGTATTTGAGCGAGGTTCAAGAACAGCTAAAATGCGACGATTTGCACCAATTTTACTACGTAATGCCTCTAATGTTGCTAAAATTGCAGTTGGATGATGAGCAAAGTCGTCGTAGATTTCGATGTTATTTATTTCACCATAGAGTTCTAGCCGCCTTTTGGCATTGATAAATGAACTTAATGCTAAACAAGCATCGGCTGGATCAATGCCTACATTATGTGCTGCGGCGATTGCCATTAATGCATTATGCATATTATGTTCGCCCACTAAGGAATATTTCACTTCGCCTACTTTTGCATTGTTATAGTAAACTGCAAAACGACTTGCGTCGTTATTTATGCGCTGTGCCAACCAGCCTGTTTCAGACTCAGTAAAGACTTGCTCGCTCCAGCAACCTTTCGCCAATACTTGTTTTAAATTTACATCTTCTTGTGGTGAAATAATTAACCCTTTGCTTGGCACTAAACGAACCAAATGGTGGAATTGTTTTTGAATTGAGCTAAGATCATCAAAAATATCGGCATGATCAAATTCTAAATTGTTCATGATAAGTGTTTTAGGGCAGTAGTGCATGAACTTGGAACGTTTATCGAAGAATGAACAATCGTATTCATCAGCTTCAATCACAAAAAAATTCCCTTCCCCTAATCGGGCTGATACATCAAAATTACCCGGTACACCACCAATAACAAAACCTTGTTTATAATTTAGTTTTTCTAAAATCCAATTGATCATACCTGCGGTTGTGGTTTTGCCATGTGTTCCAGCAACCGCAATAACCCAGCGATCGCGCAAAACATTATCATGTAACCACTGAGGCGCAGAAATGTAAGGGATGTTATTATCTAAGACATATTCAACGCAAGGGTTACCTCTTGATAAGGCATTGCCGATGATGACTAAATCGGGTGTAGAGGCGAGTTGTGATGGATCATATCCTTCAATAATATCAATGTGCTCTTTTTGTAACAGTGTACTCATTGGTGGATAAACATTTTTATCTGAACCTGTTACTTTATGACCTAGCGAGCGAGCTATTAATGCAATCCCAGCCATAAATGTACCACAAATTCCAAGAATATGAATATGCATTTTGAATCCTTAACGTTGCGTAAATTTTATGTTGATGATGTTAGATAACCATCGTAATTAGATGTAAATTAAGCACAATTGTCAAATTATAATCCATTCTAATTGCTTAGGCGATAGGCCATAGATATTTTATCAGTAATTGTGGAGCTTGGTTACCCCGAAATTCATCTACATCCAGATGATAAACTAATTCTACTTTTTTTATCGACTGATCAGGCCATTGTTGTCGATTGACATTAAAACAGACACCTTCAATAAATGGACCACCATTTTGTGGCTCTAATACTAATTTAAGGTGTTTGTCTGCAATTAACCGTTGTTGATGAATAACAAATACGCCATCAAAAATAGGCGTATCAAACCCCTCGCCCCAAGGGCCAGATTTTTTTAACAATTTGGCGGTTGCGTAAGTAAAGTCTTGGCTATCTATTTCACCGTCTGTTTCAATAATATGTTCTAGTAAATCAGGATCGACTTGTGTATTTAAAAGTGCTTGAAAACAACGTGTAAAATACGCTAAATCTTTTTCGTGAATAGTTAAACCAACTGCCATTGAGTGCCCACCAAAGCTAACGATTAAATCAGGGTGTCGCTGATTTAATTCATCAAGTAGATCGCGTAAATGAACGCCTTTAATTGAGCGTCCAGAGCCTTTTAAAAAACCATCTTGGGTTGAAGCAAACGATATAACTGGTCGATGATATTTATCTTTCAAACGAGAAGATAATATACCAATAATACCTTGATGCCACTGTTGATGATAAAACACCAGTGCGTTAGGAATTGATATATTTTTCTCTTCAATTTCTTGAATAAACAATAAAGCTTCTTTATGCATTGTTTGTTCAATCAATTTTCTATCACAATTGAGATTATCAAGATCTACTGCTTTATTAATTGCTAAATCATAATTATCACAAAGTAATAATTCAACGCCTAATGTCATATTATCCATTCTTCCCGCAGCATTTAATCGAGGCGCTATATAATAAGCTAAATCGGTTGATGTAATCGAAGCAGGATCTTTCTTCGCTATATGCAATAAGGCTTTAATACCTTCGCTACAATAACCAGATCGAATTCTGTTTATACCTTGGTGAACCAAAATACGATTATTATGATCAAGTTTAACCACATCAGCAACCGTACCTAAAGCAACTAAATCTAATAAATTCGTTACATTATATTCAGTTAACTTATTGTCCGTGAACCAATTTTCTTGCCGTAATTTGGCTCGTAAAGCAAGCATGAAGTAAAAAGCCACACCCACTCCAGCTAAATGCTTAGAAGGAAACACGCAATTAGGTAAATTAGGATTGATTATAGCATCTGCATCAGGTAATCGTTCTGGACATAAATGGTGATCAGTAATAATCACTGGCAAATTTGACTGCTTGGCAAAATCGACAGCTTCAACAGCAGAAATACCGTTGTCCACAGTAATAATGAGTTGCGCATTTTTTAATAGCGCTTTTTTTACAATTGAAATACTTAGCCCATATCCATCATCAAAACGATCCGGAATGATATAATCAACAAATTGGCACCCCATATTTTTAAGGGCTTTAACGGTTAAAGCAGTACTAGTAGCACCATCAGTGTCAAAATCGCCAACAATCATGATCCGTTGATTATTCTTCATTGCCAAATAAAGAATTTCAACGGCTTTGTTAATGCCATCTAATGTGTCGTAATTGTGCAAATTGCGTGTGGTATAGTCGAGCTCTTGCATACTAGTCACCCCACGTAATGCATAAACTCGCTGTAATAATAATGGAATATCCTCGGAAAATTCTGGAGATCCATCAGGTAATTTGCGATGTCTTAATTTATTTTTTTTCATATTTTGTATGCTAGCGCATTAGCGCTAACATTGAGTTTAATATTATATTTCAACAGCGGTAATTAGTTATTTACTTGTTTTTTTTATCTAAAACTTCAAGTAATTTATCTGCTGGTACATAACCAGAAACAAGCTCGCCATTAGGTAAAATAATTGCTGGTGTACCGCTAATTCCAAGTCGCTTCCCAACATTAAATTGTTGGGTAACGTAAGGAATCATACTACTAGCTGGTGAAATTTTATTGCCTTTATAAGCATTTTCAAACGCGGCTTTACGATCTTTCATGCTCCAAATAGATTGCATATTTTTACCAACATCACTTTTATCTCCTGCTCGAGGAAAGGCAAAATAGTGCACCGAAATACCTGCTTCTAAATATTTATCAATATTTTCGTGCAATAATTTACAGTAATGACAAGTGTAATCAGTAAAAACAGAAATGACATATCGTTCATTAGGCGCTTTGTAAACAATGGCATCTTTTGCAATTGTTTGCATTAGTTTAAGGTTATTACTGTTAGCAATATTTTCAAGATTGTCACCTTGAACATTATAAATAGGACCTTGAGTTAAATATTTGCCATCTTCTGTAACATAAAAAATACCATCAGGCGTAGAAACGCTTTTAAACCCTTGTATTGGGCTATTAGTAATTTTTAACTCTTTATTGTCGTAACCTAACTTATTTAAAGTTTTTGTTATATCAGCATTACTCGCTAATACTGAGGTTGAAATTAAAGCTAAAGCTAAACCTAATTTTTTCATTCAATTACCCTTATTTTTTTGAGTATTACGCTCGAGGATGATGTTTACTATGTAACTGTTTTAATCTTTCAGTTGCCACATGCGTATAAATTTGCGTCGTTGATAAACTACTGTGCCCAAGCAACATTTGCACAACACGCAAATCAGCACCGTGATTAAGCAGATGCGTTGCAAAGGCATGACGAAGCACATGAGGTGAAAGTGCTTCAATATTGATACCTGTTAATACGGCATAATATTTAATTCTATGCCAAAAGGTCTGACGTGTCATTTTTTTTCCTAATCGACTAGGAAAAAGAACATCAACAGGCCCTGTTTTTAGAAGATCATTTCTGCCATATTTAAAATAATATTCAAGCCAATAAACCGCTTCTTCACCCAGCGGTACTAAACGTTCCTTATTGCCTTTACCTATCACTCTTACAACACCTTGCCGTAGGCTAACATCACTAATTTCTAAATTCACTAATTCAGATACACGTAAACCGGTTGCATAAAGTACTTCAAGCATTGCTTTATCTCGAAGTTCAATCGGATCGTCTATGCTTGGCGATTCAAGTAATGCCTCCACTTGTGATTCGGTTAAATCTTTAGGTAATTTTTTGGGAAGCTTGGGGGATGATAATACCGCTGAAGGATCATCTGCACGATAGTTTTCTTGATATAAATATTGAAAAAAACGTTTAGTTGCACTAAGTAATCTTGCAGAACTACTTGCTTTATACCCATCTTGCACCCGTTGCATTAAAAATGCTTGTAGATTAACTGTTTGAGCAGACAAAAATGTGACATTTTGTTGTTGTAAAAACTGACTTAATGCCAGCAAATCTAACTTATAAGACTCAATGGTATTTTCAGCTAAATTCCTTTCTAACCATAAAGAATCTAAAAAATGTTCTATTAATATTTTATTTTGGGGCGGGGTGTCGTGATTCGACATCAATATCATCTCTACATTACATTTATTCTGACATTATATACTAACTGCCAATAAGTTGTAGATTTTGTCTATTTGTTATCTTTTAAACAGAGGTAGTTTATGATTTTTTTATTAATTACTATATACTGCACTTTTAGTTGTTTTTTGTACTATTTATATTAAAAGGCATTATGTTAAAACGAACTATTAATATTTTTATTGCGCTATTTGCAATCTCTATTATTGCCATGGAAACTTACATTTATTGGCATACTAAATTTCGTCCTTGGCAACCCGAATCTTCAATAGGGCGATTAATTTATTATTATAGTTTCTTTACAGTTTTATCAAATTTAATGTTAGCATTGAGTTGTTTTTGGCTAGCTATCAATCCTAACTGTCATCGATACAGTTTTAAAGTTATTCGTTTGAATGGATTGGCGGGTGTGATGATAACGACTATTGTATATAACCTAGTGTTAAGAAGCATCCATACACCGCCACCTAATGTATTATTGAAAATTGCGAATGAAAGTTTACATGTGATTATTCCTGTTTTGGGATTATTGAGCTGGTTTATTTTTGGACCATTTCGACGAATTAATTTAAAAGTCATTATGGGGGCGTCATTGTCAATGATTGGCTATGGTGTTTATATTTTTATTCGAGGTTACTATACCAATCTGTATCCATATCCTTTTATTAATGTTGTAAAGATTGGTTATTCCCAAGCACTATTTGCTGTAAGTAAGTTTTTTTTATTATTTTTGGGAATTGCCTTTTTATGTTGGTTGATTGATTACTTAAGGAGTAAAAATGAAACTGTATATTTATGAACATTGCCCTTTTTGTGTAAGAGCTAGAATGATTTTTGGTTTAAAAAACGTGCCAGTTGAACTACAGGTATTGCTTAGTGATGATTTTCAATCGCCAGAGCGTATGATTGGTGAAAAGATGGCGCCGATTTTACAGAAAGACGATGGCAGTTATCTGCCTGAAAGTTTAGATATTGTTGATTATGTCGATAACAATTATGGTGGCAATCCCATTTTAATTGGCGATAGATCAGCAAATATAGCTGAACTCATAAAGCAACTACAGCAATATGATTATAAGTTAGTGTGTCCACGATATATAAAATTAGGTTTAGCCGAGTTTGCGACACAAAGTGCTATTGATTATTTTGTTACTAGTAAAAAGGAAAAAATGGGATCATTTGATCAATGTATGGCACAAACCGATGCACTAGTCGCAGAGGCGTTAACGGTGTTAAATAAACTTGAATTGCTAATTATTTCACCAGAAGCATGTAATGGACAATTATCTTTAGATGATATCTGTTTGTTCCCCGTTTTACGAAATTTGACGTGTGTTAAAAGTCTAGTTTTTCCACCTAAGATTAAGGCCTATATTCAAGCAATGGCAAAACTCAGTAAGGTTGATTTATTTTTCAGTAAAGCAATTTGATGATTCGTTATGTGTGGTAGGCTATTTTGATTTGATATTAAACCATATTAGTAAAACCATCTTAATAGAACTATAGCAACAGATTTATCGCTACACAACTTGCAATCATAGTAAAAGAGAACAGTAAAAATAGGAATAAAAACTGTTCTCTTTTTAGTTTGCTAATAACTTATTGCAATTAATTATTTTAAATGATTATGTTAATTACCTAATTTAAGATCAATCACTTCAATATTATCTTTACCACCATAAATATCATACCAAGGAGTGGCATATTGTTTTAATATCTTATTAAGGTGCTCAACATTTTCACGGCCAGTTTGATCTAACCAACGTTTTAATCCCTCTTTTCCACCTTTTGCATAGGCGGCAACGCCTTCAAACCATGTAGCTCGTCCACCAAGGATGCCACTATATTTAGCCCCATTTTCACCAGCAAAAATGAGTTCTTGGTGGAAGGTTTTTGTTGGCACGCCCGCACTTAAATAAATGAAAGGACGCGTTGCGGCATCGCTGGCTTGTTTAAAGTAGTCAGCAGCTTGTTTTTGCGTGTAGACAACGACGTTGTTATCGTTAAAGCCTTCGACATTTTTAAAAAGTACAGGAACTTCGACTTTTAAAATATCAATGTAATATTGCTCTTTAGTAAATTCTTTAATGGTATTAATGACTTTTTGTGGTTTGATTTTTGCAAATTCTGGGCTTTTATCGTCAGTTATCGCATTATCATATACTATAGGTTCAACAAAAACGGGAATATCGGCAGCTCTTGCCTCATTACCTAAACGTTCTAAAAAAGCGTGCTTTTTATCTAAAATATCTTGAGGATCATCAGGATTATAATAAACCAATACTTTTGCGGCATCCGCGCCTTTTTTTATTAAACGTTGTAATGAATCTTCTGGCAAAATATCGGGCAATCGTCCTGGCGTATTGGCGTCATAGCCCGTCTTTTCGTATGACATGATTAATCCAGCATTGCTATTTTTTGCCGCCATACCTTTAAAACCATATTCTTCATCTAACAAAATTGCGCTAACATATTTAGTTAATTCTTGAGAAACAAGCTCCTTAAATTCATACACCATATCAATATGATAACGATCTTTACCAACCGCAGATTCCATCATCTTAACCATTGAACCACGTTGATCAATCGCTAATGCAGCAATCACGCCATCTTGGTTTGATAGTTGTTGCATACGTGTGAATTTACCACGAGAAATACATTTTCTAGCCATTTTATAGCCTCCATTTAGTTAGTTTCTTTATTATATTGCTTTTTTTTGGTTGTTTATTAATCATTTGTGCTAGTTACAGCGATATCCTCAATTTAAGCCAATACCATTGTTATCTAATGGCATTATGATTGAACTTAAGTTACCACTTTAGTAATTATCGCCTTTAAAAAATAGTTGACTTATTTTCAGCCTATATCAGTATGCTGCATATGTTTATAACAACCCCTTTTTATAACAACACCACAAATTTATTTTTTTCAAATTTCAATGAAAGGCTATGTTCATAGTATAAATTATTAAACAATGAATATTATTTAATAGAATTGTGAAACCACTCATATTTTTCAAAAATAATTCGTTTAGAATAAAAAGCAATTATGTTTTAACTTTAAAATTTATTTAGGAGAAAAAAATGAAGGCAGCAGTGATTAAGCAAGAATGCGATGGTCAAGTTGAAATTAAAGATATTCCAGTTCGCCCATTAGAAGCGGGAGAAGCATTAGTTGACGTTGAATATTGTGGTCTTTGTCATACTGATATCCATGTAGCATCGGGTGATTTTGGCAAAAAGCCAGGCCGAGTTATTGGTCATGAAGGTGTGGGAATAGTGACTAAAATTGCTCCTGATGTAAAGAGCCTTAAAATTGGTGATAGAGTTAGTATTGCTTGGTTTCATGCTGGATGTGGTACTTGTGAATATTGTATTTCTGGTCATGAAACATTTTGTCGTAATGCGTTAAATTCTGGATACAGTGTTGATGGCGGTATGGCAGAGCAGTGTATTGTTAAAGCAGATTATGCGGTTAAAGTACCTGAAGGATTAGATCCCGCACAGGCAACAAGTATCACTTGCGCCGGCGTTACAACCTACAAAGGCATTAAAGTTGCCGATACCAAACCGGGGCAATGGCTTGCTGTATTTGGTATTGGAGGTTTAGGAACACTGGCTATTGAGTATGGTAAAAAAGTGTTTAACAATAAAGTGGTTGCAATTAGTAATAGCGATAGTCAATTAGAATTGTGTAAAAAGTTGGGGGCAGATTTAGTCGTTAATCCTAAAAAAGTGGATGATGTAGGTGCTTATATCAAAGCGCACACTGAAGGCGGTGTACATGGTGCTGTTGTGACCTCAGTGACGAAAACAGCTTTCAATCAGGCTATTCATTCAGTACGCCCTTTAGGACGTGTTGTTGCCTTAGGTTTGCCTTCAGAAACTATGGACTTGAGTATTCCGAAAACAGTGCTTGATGGTATTCAAGTTTTAGGTTCACTGGTTGGTACTCGTGAAGATTTAGCCGAGGCATTTCGTTTCAGTGCTGAGGGTAAAGTAATACCAATGGTTGAAAAAAGACCATTAGAAGATATCAATGACATGATCAACGAAATGAAAGCAGGTAAAATTCGTGGACGTATGGTTGTGGATATGAAAATGAAGAAATAGAAATCACTTTTCAGTAATCTAGAGAATAAAAAGCCAGCTTCTAGCTGGCTTTTTATTTATGTTATCATTTTTATTTTTAGTGTTTTTAATTAGTTAAAATTAATCCTTCTTGTATTTTATAAATAAATCCCTATTATAAACAAATTTTGCTTATTGATAGATTCAAGGGGATCTTTATGTCAGATCACAATTTAGAAAATAACTTGCGGAAAGATCTTGGTTTAGTTTCTGCGTTATCCCTGGTTGTTGGGATGGTTTTAGGCGCTGGTGCATTTATGAAACCACCTTCAGTATTGGAAGTTACTGGCGATTATCATTATGCTTTATTAGCTTGGATTATTGGTGGTGCTATTTCCATTTGTGGTGGATTAACGCTTTGTGAATTAGGCGTCATGTTCCCAAAAACTGGGGGCATGCTTGTTTATTTAGAAAAAATCTATGGCGCTAAAATCGCTCACCTTTATGGTTGGATGATGACAGTTATCTTTTCTCCAGCGTTAATTGGTGCATTAGTCGGTTATTTTAGTTCAGTATTTTGCTCATTATTTGAGATTGAAGACTCATATAAAATGGCGGTAGGTGCAGGAGCATTAGGCTTTATTGCCTTTATTAATGCAATTGGTGTCAAAGAGGCAGGATATTTACAAACCATTGCAACGGCTTGCAAATTGATTCCGATATTACTACTGGCGGTATTTGGTCTTTGGAAAGGCAATGGGCAAGTCGCATTATTTGGTGCTAGTGGTCAAGGTATTGAAACATTTGCGCCTTTTGCTGTTGCTATCTTAGCTACATTATTTGCTTATGATGGTTGGGCACAGGTTGCATCGGTTGCAGGTGAAATTCATAATCCATCTAAAGTATTACCAAAAGCAATCATTTTTGGGATTATCTTTTTAGTGATTGTTTATGCTTGTATCAATATAGCATTCTTTAAAATCTTTCCTGTCAACGAAATGGTTTCATTAGGGCACGATGCCGCCGCGGTTGCTTCACAGCGAATGTTTGGACATTCAGGAGGTAACTTAGTTGCTGTTGGTATTATGATCTCGATTTTGGGTGGTATTAATGGTTATATCATGACATTATCGCGTACTATTTTTAGCATGGCAGAGCGTGGAACTATTGTTGGTGCACGTTATTTAAGTACAATAGATGAGGATAGCCGTTCTCCTGTTAATGCCATTTCAGTCCTTGTTATTTTTGCATTTTTATATTCGGTTTTGTTAGATGCCGATCGTTTATCTGAAATTTCTATGTTTTCGATTTGGGTATTTTATTTACTAACCTTTGTTGGTGTTATGATAGCCAGAAAAAAATACCCTAATATACCAAGATCTTACAAAGTCATTGGCTATCCGATTATCCCTATTTTAGCCATATTGGGCGCTGTTTATGTGATTTACGGTATGCTAGTTTATCAAACAGAAAATGGGCTGGCATCAATTGTGCTGACGTTAGTTGGTTTACCAATGTACTATTATTATCAACGAAAGAACAAACATAGCGAACTTTCAGTCGGTGAGGTGAAAAAGTACCGTGTAAAAACACAATATACCATTGCTATAGTAGCAATAAGTGTTGTTGCTATATTAATTATTTATGGAAGCATAATTAGTAAATAGCAACCTTATTTCTGGTTAGATGATTTATTTAAGGGGGTTTATTTAAGGTTATTTATTTAAGGGAATTGCTTACTCATGTTTTTTTAGTCGGTATAAAAGCAACAATAGATGTTTTTTAACTGAAAAGTGTGACTAAAAATAAGTTAAAATTAAGCCATAATGTCTTTGTTGTAAAATAGGGCTTAATTAAATGATGGGCTTTCTTAAAGATGCCTTTTCTGTGTTTTATATAGCCACTAATATAAATAGTGGCTATAGATACTTTAACTAATCCTTTGAATCAATTTTGGGTTTAGCTATGTAATTATAAATAACCAATATAGCAAAGATAGCAATAATAATGCTCATTATGATATCTTTGTTAAACCACTTAGCCATATTACCTAAGATAATTCCAACACCGCAAAAATCGACATCAGAGAAAGTCGTATTTGCAAAACCCAAAGATCCTAGCACAGGCAGTAGCATAACCGGCAAGAATGTGACTAATAGACCATTAGCAAATGCTCCGAGCATTGCCCCACGGCGTCCTCCCATTGCATTACCAAATACCCCCGCTGTTGCACCACAAAAGAAATGAGGAACAACGCCTGGTAATATCAGAACCAGATTTAATTGCCCTAAAACAAATAATCCAATTAATCCACCAAGAAAACTAAATAAAAAGCCGACGAGAACAGCATTTGGCGCATATGGAAAGACAACAGGACAATCAAGAGCGGGCTTTGCATTAGGCACCAATTTTTCTGAGAAGCCTGTAAATGCTGGCACTATTTCAGCGAGAATTAATCGCACACCTTGTAGAATGATAAACACACCAGCAGCAAATGTAATGGCCTCTATAATCGCATAAACTAAATAATTATCACCTTTACTTAGATTAGTTTCGACATAATCAGAGCCAGCAAATATAGCTAGAATGAGATAAATAATCATCATAGTTAATGAAATTGAAATTGAGCTATCGCGTAAGAAACTTAGGTTTTTAGGTAAATTCATCTCTTCAGTTGAGCGTGAGTTTTTACCTACAACTTGTCCAAGCCAGCCAGCTAGCACATAACCTAAAGTACCAAAATGGCCAAATGCGACATCATCATTACCCGTAATTTTACGCATATGCGGTTGTGCCAAAGCAGGGAAAAAAGCCATGATAAGGCCAAGCACTAACGATCCAGTAAATACCAGTTGCCAGCCTTTAAATCCTGCAACGGTTAAAATAATACTAATCATACAGGCCATATAAAAGGTATGATGTCCTGTCAAAAAGATAAATTTTAAACGTGTAAAACGTGCAACTACGATATTAGCAACCATACCAAATGCCATAATTAATGCCGTTGCTGCACCATATTCATTTAATGCCATAGAAACTATAGCTTCATTATTAGGAATAATACCTTGTAATTTAAAAGCTTGCTCAAACATCATGCCGAGTGGCGTAATTGCACTGATAAGCACGCTTGCACCACCGCTTAATACCAAAAAACCTAAAATTGTTTTCACGGTTCCTTTTACGGTATCAGCAAATGATTTATGTTGGGCTATTAACCCAACCATGGCAATTAAACCCACCAATACGGCAGGTACTTTTAAAATATCAACAATAAATTTTACGATTTCCTGAATCATAGCAACACCTCATAGGTCGTTAATTCTTAGCAAGATGCTCAGCAAGTTTGGATTCTAGATCGTTGATATCAATAATATTGCTTAGTACCACTAATTTATCTGCCGGGATACCCGAACTGGCCGCTAAATCTTTGGTCATAACAAAAATATCGGCTTGATCGGGTGAGATAGATGCAAGATCGGCATGTGTTACTTCGGCATCAACATTTAATTTCTTAAGCACTTTTTTGATATTCATTTCAACCATAAAACTACTACCTAGACCTTGACCACAAACAGCCATAATTTTCATATTATTTATCCTTTTATAAAGTTTAATTAAATTTAATAACGATTGGTTACAGTTAAAATCTGATCGCAATGTTGAGCATTAAAAATGGCTTGCATATCATTTGATTCACCAAATAAGGTTGCCAATTGCGTTAATATTTCAATATGACTAGAACTATCAATTGCTGCTAATAACGTAATTAAATAAACTGGATCATTATCTGCCGAATTGAAATTTACCCCTTGTTTGACTAATAACATTGATAAGCCTAATTGGTTTACACCATGCTCTGGTCTGGCATGTGGCATTGCAATGCCAGGCGCTAACACATAATAAGGTCCAAGTGATTCGTGTAATTCAAAAATTTTTTCAATATAATTAGGAGAAATCGTATTGTTTGCTAATAATGGTGATGCGCAAAGCTGTATAGCTTCTTTCCAATCATTTACAGAATCAACAATATTCACAGTTTGCTGTGTTAAATAGTTAGCGAGCATTTTCTCTCCATTAAAATTCTGATAATTTATTGAAAAATTAGCATATAAATTAAAAATAGCCACAATTAAAATAATAGAAATGTGATAGCGCTATCATATTTGCATAAATTTTTATTTATTTTGTGATGTAGATAACATTTCTAATAAATTCATTAAAAATAATTATGTTGATAGAATAATATTATTAAAAAATTGAGTTTTAAAAGGTGGC
The DNA here is from genome assembly GCF_001690605.1 of Gilliamella sp. Nev6-6. Lineage (NCBI taxonomy): Bacteria > Pseudomonadati > Pseudomonadota > Gammaproteobacteria > Orbales > Orbaceae > Gilliamella > Gilliamella sp. Nev6-6. Next base: position 18,161 of record NZ_LZHP01000071.1, read on the forward strand.
TCACAATATTTATATTAATGGATAAGTCACTCATCACTGGCTTGCAGTTGTCAAAATTAGTCTTTTTTAAACGAACGGTTAGATTAAATTCAATTAGGATGAAATATGCAAAGCGCAAAAAAACGGAGGAATACAGGGCAGGTTACTTTATTTGACGTAGCGAAATATGCCGGTGTGGGCTCTATGACCGTGTCACGCGCCTTACGCACGCCAGAACGTGTTTCTGTTAAACTTCGCAAAAAGATTCAAATTGCTATCGATGCGTTAGGATATAAACCCAATGTTACCGCTAGCCAGTTAGCCTCGGCGTCATCTAGCCCAGTTATTGCAGTTATAACAACCAAAAACCACGATCATTCTGCGCAAATTTTGCTTGATGTGTTACAAGCAAATTTAATTAAACAAGGTTATACAATATTGTTTATTGAATCTGAGCATTATTATAACCGTGAACTAAAATTGTTAGATTCTTTACACAACCATAATCTCGAAGCAATATTGTTATTTTATGTCGAAAATGACGTTATTATTGAGAATGTTAATCTTAATAAAACGATACCTATTATGAATATTGGTAAGCAATATGATACAGCGGCAGATCCTGATATAGCGTTAGATAATAGTTTAGCAATGTATATGCTAACCGAACATATAATAAAAAAAGGCTATCAAAATATTGGGTTACTGTGTGCCAACCAACAAAATTATCTCTTTCAACAGCGTTTACATGGTTGGCATAAGGCGATGTTGGATTATCATCTACCTACCCATCGAGTTATCAATGCTGCCAAGCCCGCTAATTTTAGTACAGGTAGCTTATTACTGCCTGACATATTATTGAATTGGCCTGAAATCGATGCCTTAATTTGCACTACTGATGAATTAGCCTGTGGTGTGCTTTATGAGTGCCAACGACGGCATATCCGTGTGCCACATCAATTAGCAGTGAGTGGATTTGGTGATAACGAGTTTTGCCAAGTGAGTTTTCCACCTTTAACAACAGTCTCCTTACCTGCGGCAAAAATAGGGGAACATTTGGCGATGCAACTATTAAGTAAGTTAAAAGCTCAAACTCATTGCCATAAACCAGATTTATCAACGTTCGCCCCTATACTTCGTTTAAGAAACAGTGCTTAGTTGCATTGAGTGCCAAATTATATTAAATCCTAGGTTATATTAAATACTTAGCTGTCATGATATTTTGCATATACATCCAATCGACTAGTTAGCAAGGCTTAAAATAATGAAGCATGCATAGCAATCCCCAAACTGTGGTGGTGTGAAGTAGCGAGTATAAATCACCTTTCTATTTTCTTCACTTCACCGAGTTTAAAATTACACCTCATGTTTCAATCCAGAAAATAGCCAGAAAAACTTCAATAAAATCAATGTCTTTTCTGAATGATTTTTAAACTATAAAATCCTCAATTGCTAAATCACTAATCGGTTACTGATGGTTATGATTTAGCGCCAGAATATACCACGACAGCCATGCATGAAGTCAGAGATTTAGCACAAAGCCTACCCAAATCGAATGTGATAACAGTCGCTTATTTTATCCACAAAAAGCAAAACGCCAAAAATCACACAGCCCTCAAAATAAGCCATTTTGCACTGAAAAATCAGTCAGAAAAGCCATTGATTTTATTTAATTTTTTGTTGTAAAAATAAAAATGCAAAATCAAAATGGCTAGCTTTTTATAAAACTATAGCGATAAAAGGGAAAGTAGATTTTTTAATATGTCAGAAAGGAGATGGTCGGCGAGAGAGGATTCGAACCTCCGACCCACTGGTCCCAAACCAGTTGCGCTACCAAGCTGCGCTACTCGCCGTTAGGAAGCGCATAATACTGCGCTTCCTGAAAAGTGTCAATACTTATAGTAAAAAATATATAGCAAAAAATAGGCTTGAGATTTTATTTTGCTAACGGTGCTGGTGTTTTACCAATACGTTGATAAAATTCAACAACAAAATCCTCGTAACGTTTGTTAGCAACCGCCTCACGAATTTCAGCCATTAAGCGTTGATAATAACGTAAATTATGAATGGTATTTAAACGTGCACCTAAAATCTCACCACATTTATCTAAGTGATGAAGATACGATTTAGTGTAATTTTTACACGTATAGCAATCACAATGAGGATCAAGTGGTGTTGTGTCATCTTTATATTTAGCATTACGAATTTTAATCACACCATTGGTAACAAATAAGTGACCATTGCGGGCATTGCGGGTTGGCATCACACAGTCGAACATGTCAATACCACGACGTACGCCTTCGACTAAATCTTCAGGTTTCCCCACCCCCATTAAATAACGGGGTTTATCAGCGGGTAATTGTGGGCAAGTGCCTTCTAATATACGGTGCATATCAGCCTTGGGTTCACCAACCGCTAACCCGCCAACCGCGTAACCGTCAAAGCCTATTTCAGTTAATCCTTTAATTGAAATATCCCGTAATTCTTGATGAATACCACCTTGCACAATACCAAATAGTGCATTTTTGTTGCCTAATTCATCAAAGCGTTGTCGGCTGCGTTTAGCCCAACGTAAAGACATTTCCATTGATTTTTTGACATAATCCCAATCAGCAGGAAAGGGGGCACATTCATCAAAAATCATTACAATATCAGAACCCAAGTCGTATTGAATTTCCATTGAAATTTCAGGCGATAAGAAAATCGAATCGCCATTAATTGGATTACGAAAATGAACACCTTCTTCTTTGATTTTTCGAATATCGCCTAAACTAAAAACTTGAAACCCACCTGAATCGGTTAAAATAGGTCCTTTCCATTGCATAAAGTCGTGCAAATCACCATGTTTACGCATGATTTCTTGCCCAGGCCTTAGCCATAAGTGAAACGTATTACCGAGTAATATTTGCGCACCTGTTGCAGCAACTTCTTCTGGTGTCATACCTTTTACCGTGCCATAAGTGCCTACAGGCATAAACGCTGGGGTTTCAACAGTGTATTCAACTCCACGGCGATCGAATTTCATTCGCCCACGACGAGCTAACCCGTCAGTATTATCTAGTTCAAATTTCATTTTTTGTTAACCTCTTGCGACCAAATAAACAGTTTGGCGCGAATTATTGTTATAATGCGTAATCGCATCATTAATTTGCGGGACCTAGTTTATCTTGCTTGACTAAAATAAACAATATTTGAAGGGGCTTTGAATCGTTTGAAACGTATTATTCTACTATTGTCAGGTTGGTCGATGTTTTTTCTCACTGGGTGTCAAATTCAAAGTAAAGCTTACCCCAAAGTGATTACTTCCGATCGGATTCAATTGTTATCTGAAAATGATATTTTTTCAATTAGTCAGATGGCTTGCCTTGAAATAGATAAGCGGGCAGTCATTCCTCCTGATTACCATGCTTTAAGCCAAAGACTCAATAAAATTGCTAAAACCCTGCCCAGCAAGGCTAATAATATTGAGATAAATTATCAAGTTTATATTAATACTGAACCTAATGCATGGTCTACCGCTAATGGTTGTATACGTGTAAATAGTGGTTTGATGAAATTATTGAATGATAATGAGTTACAGGCAGTACTTGCCCATGAGCAGGCTCATATCGCACTTAAACATGCTATTAGCTTGTTTAAGCAAGCACCTTATATCGAATTTACTGATAAAATTGGCGAACTTGTTGTTATTGCTAAAGAAGACGTGGCTCAACAATATGAAATTGAAGCTGATAACTATGCTTTTGATTTATTAATAAGTAAAAACATAGATCCGATGAGTTTAGTTGACATGTTAGCCAAATTGCCTATTCACTCAACCAATAAACCAACATCACATCCTTCAAGAATAAAACGAATAAAGAATATTATTGCTAGACTAAAGCGGTAAAAAGCGGTAAATAACTATTTGTGCGATCAGTTAAATAATAGCCAACTAGGTTTGCACTTAGCTCAATTTTATTTGGCTATTTATTTAACCGCTTTTTAAGATTTATTATCACGAAGCCGAAATAAACATAGCATCGCCGTAGCTAAAAAAACGATAGCTTTCTTTAACTGCATGCTGATAAGCATTCATGGTATTTTCGTAACCAGCAAAAGCAGAAACAAGCATAATCAAAGTTGATTCCGGTAGGTGAAAATTTGTGATAAGTGAATCAATAACCTTAAACTGATAGCCTGGATAAATAAAAATTTGGGTATCGTCAAAAAAAGGAGCGATTTTTCCTGTCTTTTGTGCGGCACTTTCTAAAGCACGAACCGATGTAGTCCCTACTGCGATCACTTTATTGTTTCTGGCTTTGCATGCTAATACGGCATCGACAACCGAATCGGGGACTTGAGCATATTCTGAATGCATAATATGTGCCTCAATATTTTCAACTCTAACAGGCTGAAATGTTCCCGCTCCAACATGTAAAGTAACAAAAGCCATTTCAACGCCTTTTTGTTTTAATTTTTCTAATAAAGGTTTATCGAAATGAAGACCTGCTGTAGGTGCGGCAACAGCACCAGGTACTTTACTATAGACTGTTTGATAAACTTCACGATCCTGTTCGTTGTCAGGACGATCGATGTAAGGTGGTAAAGGAATATGACCAATTTTATTCAAAATACTGAGCACATCATCAGGGAATTGTAATTCAAATAAAGCATCGTGGCGGGCTATCATGGTCACATTAATGTGTTCATTTTCACCTAATATTAACTCAGTTCCTTCTTTTGGTGATTTTGAGGCTTTAATATGCGCAAGAGCACGATTACCATCTAGTAATCTTTCGATTAATATTTCTATTTTACCTCCAGATGTTTTTTTCCCATACAAACGAGCAGGAATCACTTTAGTGTTATTAAAAATCAATAAATCACCTGGATTAATTTTATCGATAATATCAGTAAATACCTGATCTTCAATTTTACCTGTACGACTATCAAGAGATAGCAGTCGACATGCACTTCTGGTTGCTGAAGGGTGTTTGGCAATGAGCTCTTTTGGAAGCGAGAAGTCAAAATCTGATAGTTGCATAATTGTATTCCTCAAAAAATGAGGCATTAGTCTAAAGCCCTGATTATGTCTAATCAAGTAATTATTTGTTGATTATTATAATAGTTGCGTTAAAATTTTAGGCGCCTAACAGAAGTTAGCCGATTAAAAGTTATATTAATATAAGGAAAATAACATGAAAAAACATCAAAAAACATTGCTAGTTGCACTTCCTTTAGTTGCTGCAATGTCACTAGTTGGTTGTAAAAATATGAGCGCAGATGACTTAACTAGTCTTGGCATGAAAAGTTTAAAAGCTGCAACCTTAAGCGATAATGATGTGAAAGCATTAAGTCAACAATCATGTGCTCAAATGGATGCACAATCAAGAATTGCTCCTAAAAATAGTGTTTATACTAAACGATTAAATAAAATCGCTAAAGCGCTAGGTAATAACTTAGATGGCACTCCAATCAACTATAAAGTATACATCACAAAAGATGTTAATGCTTGGGCAATGGCTAATGGCTGTGTTCGTGTATATAGTGGTTTAATGGACATGATGACTGACAATGAAATTCAAGGTGTTTTAGGTCACGAATTAGGTCACGTTGCTTTAGGTCATAGCAAAAAAGCTATGCAAGTGGCTTATGCAACAGAAATCGCTCGTGATGCAGCAGCTGCATCAGGTAATGCAAAATTAGCTTCATTATCTAATTCTAGCTTAGGTGCTTTAGCATCAGCAGTGATTAATGCTCAGTTCTCACAAAAACAAGAACAAGATGCGGATAACTATTCTTTCGATTATTTAGTTAAGAAGAAAATCAATCCAGCTGGTCTTGCAACTGCATTTGATAAGTTAGGTGGTGGTGATGCTTCAATTTTAAGTAGCCATCCGTCTTCAACAGCGCGTGCAGATAATATTCGTAAAAAACTTGCAGAGTTAAAAAAATAAGTTCTGTGATTGCATTATGAAAGCGTCATCCATGGCGCTTTTTTTATATCTAATTGATTGTTTTTGATAGCAATGATTTGGTGATGAATTTATTGTAAAATCCATCAACCAACAAGCAAAGGTTTAACAATAGCCTTTTAACAATAATCGTTTAACAATGACTTTTTTATTGTTTATAAGAAGATAAGAATTTAGCAAATCGTCCAATTGCATCTTCAAGGTCGCCTAAATATGGTAAAGCAACAATTCTAACGTGATCTGGCTTATGCCAATTAAAACCGGTTCCTTGTACAAGTAACACTTTTTCCTGTAACAAAAAGTCTAATACCAATTTTTGATCATTATGGATGTTAAATTTTTTCTGATCTAATTTGGGAAATAAATACAAAGCACCTTGTGGCTTAGTACATGAAACCCCCGGAATATCGTTCAGTAGGCGCCACGCCAACATACATTGCTCATATAAGCGACCACCTGGCACAATAAATTCATTGATACTTTGATACCCACCAAGAGCCCCTTGAATCGCATGTTGTAATGGTACATTGGCGCATAAGCGCATGGAAGCAAGCATATTTAGACCTTCAATATAGCCTTTTACGTGATGCTTAGGACCACAAAGTGCCATCCATCCTTGTCTAAATCCCGCAACTCGATATGTTTTTGATAAACCGCTCATCGTAATAACAAATAAATCAGGCGCCAATGCAGCAATTGAATGATGTACGGCATCATCATATAAAATTTTGTCGTAAATTTCATCAGCGAAAATAATCAGATTATTTTGACGGGCGATTTCAGCAACCTCAAGCAATATTTCTTTACTATAAACAGCACCAGTTGGGTTATTGGGATTGATAATTACAATGCCTTTTGTTCTAGGTGTAATTTTTTGTTTGATATCATCTAAATCTGGTGACCAATTTGCTTCTTCATCGCACAAGTAATGAACCGCATTTCCGCCCGATAAACTCACTGCCGCAGTCCATAGTGGATAGTCAGGCATAGGTACCAGAATTTCATCACCACTATTAAGCAATGCTTGCATAGACTGGACGATTAATTCCGATACGCCGTTGCCAATGTAAATATCTTCAACATCTAAACTGTTAATACCTCTGGCTTGATAATGTTGCATAATTGCTTTGCGAGCAGAGTAAAGACCTTTTGAGTCACAATATCCTTGTGAAGAAGGTAAATTTCTAATGACATCAACTAACAATTCATCAGGAGCTGCAAAGCCAAAAGGGGCGGGATTTCCAATATTAAGTTTAAGGATTGTTTGACCTTCTTCTTCTAGCCTTTTAGCATGCTCAAGAATTGGTCCACGAATATCGTAACAAACGTGATCCAATTTGTTTGATTTTTGGAAATTTACCATAATATCGCCCTTTCTTTTTTATTGTGATCGTTTTTTAATGTAATGAAAAAAACAATCTACTCCTATTTAGATAATTTTTGAAGATGCTATTATAACTAGCTCAATAAATATTATTTAACTGTCTGAATTTTGTGCGGAGAGAGTTATGAAAACCATTTTAACCGTCATTGGTAAAGATCAAACCGGCATTATTGCCGGTATTAGTCAGAAATTATATGAATTAGATATTAATATTTTAGATGTCAGCCAAACAATTATGGATGAGTATTTTACGATGATTATGTTGCTTGACTTATCTAAAATCAATGTGGCCTTTGATGAGGTAAAAACGACATTGACGCAAACCGGTGAAAAACTAAAAGTTAAAGTCAACATTCAACGAGAAGAAATTTTTGATGCTATGCATCGTTTGTAATATCAATTCTCTATTTTTGTATAAAAGGATAGTACTAATGGAAACAAAACAGATCCTCGAAACCATTAAAATGATTGAGGAAGAAAAGCTTGATATTCGCACAATAACCATGGGTATTTCTCTCCTTGATTGTATTGATAGCGATGGCGAGAAAGCACGTCAAAAAATTTATAACAAAATTACGCTGTTAGCTAAACATTTGGTAAAAGTCGGTGAGGAGATTACCTCGGAGTTTGGCATTCCCATTATCAATAAGCGTATTTCTGTCACACCCATATCGTTAATTGCTAGTGCAAGCGATGATAAAGATTATGTTGCATTTGCCAAAACACTTGATGAAGCCGCTAAAGCTGTTGGTGTTAACTTTATTGGCGGATTTTCGGCTCTGGTACAAAAAGGTTATCACAAAGGTGATGAAATTTTAATTAATTCAATTCCACAAGCACTTGCACAAACAGAACGCGTTTGCGCATCAGTGAATGTTGGTTCTACACAAACAGGAATCAATATGGATGCAGTTAAGCAAATGGGGCATATTATTAAACAAGCAGCACAATTAACTGCCGATAACAGCAGTATGGCATGTGCGAAGTTAGTTGTATTTGCCAATGCCGTTGAAGATAATCCATTTATGGCAGGCGCTTTTCATGGCGTAGGTGAAGCTGATTGCGTCATCAATGTGGGTGTGAGTGGCCCAGGTGTTGTTAAGCGTGCGCTTGAAAAAGTCAAAGGGCAACCTTTTGACGTTGTTGCTGAAACCATAAAAAAAACAGCATTTAAAATTACTCGTATGGGGCAACTCGTTGGTAAAGAGGCTTCTGAGCGCTTAGGCGTTAAATTTGGCATCGTCGATTTATCGTTAGCTCCAACCCCTGCAATTGGTGATTCAGTTGCCCATATTTTAGAAGAAATGGGGCTAGAAGCAGTTGGCACTCATGGTACAACCGCAGCATTAGCTATGCTCAATGATGCAGTAAAAAAAGGCGGCGTCATGGCATGTGGTCATGTGGGTGGTTTAAGCGGAGCCTTTATTCCTGTTTCAGAAGATGCGGGTATGATTGATGCGGTAAATAATGGCGCTCTGAATCTTGAAAAACTAGAAGCAATGACTTGTGTTTGTTCTGTTGGACTAGATATGATTGCTATTCCAGGCGATACGCCAGCTGAAACTATTTCGGCAATCATTGCTGATGAAGCAGCAATAGGGGTGATTAATCATAAAACAACAGCAGTTCGAATTATTCCTGCTGTCGGTTTAAAAGTAGGCGATAACATTGAATTTGGTGGCTTACTAGGTCATGCGCCCATCATGTCAGTAAATAACTTTAGCTCATGTGATTTTATTCGCCGTGGTGGAAGAATACCTGCTCCAATTCATTCATTTAAAAACTAATAGATTAATTTTAAATAATTGATACCCTTACTCTGCCTGCACTAAAGCTGGCAGAGTATTAAACTTTTAATGCCAAACTTACTTAGCAATGGCAAAACGCGTTTCTTCAATAACCTCTTCATTATTTCTAGATTCATTCCTTTTTCCTTCAACCTATCAATTTGAATGTATGGTAGCGCATTTCAGCGCTTCGTTTAGCAATACGCTCTTTACGCTTTACCGTAAGGTTAAGCTTTTATTCGCCACCTGATGCTCCACGCCTATTAACAGTTAAGATATAGCGATTATCATTAATACCCAAAGGCTTTAATTAGCCTTGCAATAAATCCATTATCTAAAAATTTTTTTACCGTTTGCGGCGAGCTATTTTTTAACAAATCGTGACTATTGAACTCTCCCTATGATGCGCAATTTCATGGATATTATTTGGCATCAAATCCATTCGTCTCTTTTATCTTAATTCCCTACAATTGATGATATTAAATTAATGCTGCTTTAATTCGAGCAATAGCAAATACGCAATATTTTAGATGTTTGCTAATCACATAATGAGGGAGGATGAAATGGGAAATGAATCTAACAATCACATGTTTTTTGAAGATTTGATTCTTTTAGATAAAAACTTTCAAGATACTAATCAATTTTTTGATTTTACTTTTCCTATTTTAAAAAGTGGTGGTTATGTAAATCATTCCTTTTTAGACGCAATTAAACAACGAGAGTCTTTATTCCCTACCGCATTACCAACAGAACCTTATGTGGTAGCAATGCCACATACCGATGTTGAACATGTTATTAGGCCATTTATCTTCTTTATTCGAGCTAAAGGAACAATTCCATGGTATGAAATGGCAAACAATGACAACTTATTAAAAGCTAATTTTGTTTTTTTACTCGGCTTTAATCAAAAAAATGGGCATATTGATTTATTGCAAACATTGATGTCTTGCTTTGTAAATCCCGTTTTTTTGAAAGCACTTTATCACGCAAAAACAACGCATGAAGTTTTTACATTATTGACATCGAATATAAATTTATAAGGAGGCATTATGAAAAAAGTTATTGTTGCATGTGGCAGTGGAGTTGCTACATCACAAACTGTCGCAAGTAAGGTCACTCGTTTACTAAAAGAGCGAAAGCTTGATGAGATAAAAGTAGAAGTTGTTGATCTTAAATCTGTAGATACTCACATCAAAAATAGTGCAGCTTACATTGCAATAACTAAAATTGAAAAACAGTATCCTATTCCCGTCATCAATGGTATTGCCTTTCTAACAGGAATAAATATGGAAGCGGAATTACAAAAAATTATCGATGCCTGTAAATAGGAGCACAAATATGGATTTTCTCGGAACAATTGTAAATTATATTTTAAATTTAGGTGCGCCAGTTTTTGTGCCGTTCATTATGTTAATTGCGGGTTTAATTGTGCGCATGAAATTTAGCGATGCCGCTTCAGCAGCAATTACGTTGGGTGTTGCATTTGTTGGCATGAGTATGTTGATTGGCTTTATGGTTAGTGCTATTGGTTCAGCTGCACAAACCATGATGGAACGAACAGGGATTGAACTAAGCATTATTGATGGCGGCTGGACTACCATGGCAAACGTATCTTGGGCTTGGCCGTATGCTTTTCTTATGTTCCCTTTGCAAGTGGGTATTAATATTTTAATGTTAGTACTAAAAAAAACCGATACCTTTAATGCTGACTTATGGAATGTGTGGGGGAAAATTTTTACCGCTTTTATTGTCACCGCTGTCGCCACGCCAATCTTAGGATCGATTATGGCTTTGGTCTTTGCTTTTATTACAGCTACTTTTCAGATCATATTAGAGCTTAATTCTGGTGATATTAATCAACATCGAATAGAAAAACTAACGGGTATTCCAGGTGTAACTTGTACTCATAGGATGCTATTTTTCAGTGCAATTTATTATCCATTTGATTTGCTTCTGCGCAAAATACCGATGTTAAATAAACCGATGGATGCAGCAGCATTACGTTCAAAAATTGGCGTTTTTGCTGAAAATCATGTAATTGGTTTTTTATTAGGAGCAACTTTTGGGATTATTGCTGGTTATGATGTTGCAGCTATCTTAATGCTTGGTGTGCAAGCTGCAACTGCGCTTATGTTATTCCCAATGATTTCTAAGTTATTTATGCAAGCACTATCACCAATTTCTGAAGCAATTAGTGATTATATGAATAAACGTTTTGCTGGACGTAAATTATTTGTTGGTTTGGATTGGCCGTTTATGGGTGGTTCAAGCGAAATTTGGTTTACCGTAATAGTTGCGATTCCTTTTACCTTAATTTGGGCCGTTATTTTACCTGGTAATAAAATTCTTCCTTTTGCGGGTATTATCAATGTGGCACTTATTGTTCCTGCTTATATCTTAACTAAAGGTAACACATTAAGAATGGTGATTTTAGCCATTATTGGAGTTCCTTTCTTCTTATTTGTTGGAACTCAATTTGCACCAATCATTACTGATTTAGGATTAACAACTAAAGCGATTGATATTCCTGCTAATCAGTTAATTTCAAATAGTTCTATTGATGCTCCTATCTTTACTTATACATTTTCATTTATTTGGCAATGTTTGCAAGGCTATTTTGTTCCATTAATTTTAGCTATTTATTGGTGTATAGGTTATTTCTTTTATGCACGAGAATTGCGCAAAGAAGCTATACAAGACATAGCGAAATAATGAATAAATGGACGCTAACGTATTCGTTGAACATATTTTAAAGTACACCTGATGGTAATGTTAGTTACCATCAGACAATGAACAATAAGGTAGTTATGATATGGTTATCGATAAGCGAATTCATGCCATTTTAAAAACATTAGTTCATAATCCCAATATTAGTGGCGTTGAACTTCAATCTAAATTTGGGCTAACTCGTAAACAGCTTAGTTATACTATTAAAAAAATTAATGATTTCCTTGAGTCATCTCATCTTGAACTAATTAAACGGTTTAAAACTGGTAAATTTAGTGTTCCAAAATTAGTTATCGAAACATTTAGAAATGAGCCAATCTCTCTTGATATTGGGCGTTATATTTATTCTGAAGATGAGCGAATTCATTTACTGCTATTTTTTTTATTAATTAGGACAGAGAGGCTTTCATTAATGCATCTGTCCTCGTCTCTTACTGTTAGCCAAAATACGGTGATCAATGATATTAAAAAAGTACAAGCCGTAATTGTTCAGTATCATTTACAAATCAATTATGACCGTGAGAATGGTTATCGTATTGTCGGCAGTGAAATTGACAAACGTTATTTATTGCTAAAATTAATTCGTAGAATTATTAATATGCCCATAGCCGATAAAATTTTTAGAGAAAACGAGGCTATTACCCAAGGTCGCTTAGAACAAGTAGGGCTGGTTTTTAGCGAAATAGAGAAAAAATTAAAAATTGTTTTTACTGATGAGCAATTGCAAGAGCTGACTTACTTTATTTGTTTTATGTTACAACGCATAGAAACAGATAAAAAAATTGAGCTTTTGCCAGACAATTATACTGAAGTAGCCAATAGTCGTGATTTTCAATTATTGAAAAAACTCATTGAACGATTCGGTATTTGTGATCTTAATGAACAAATTTTTTTAATGGTGTTAGTTCAAAGTTCTAATATACAAACGCTATCTGATAAATATTTTCATTTAGATGCGGTGTTATTAGAAAGTGTTGTTGAAGTTGTTGATAGTTTCGAACAAATTAGTTGCATTACCTTTCAAGATAAAAGTGAGCTCATTGAGCGTATCTATCAGCATTGGAAACCTGCTTATTACCGTATTCGGTATCACATTACCAATATTAATAGTGTGTATGACATCGTATTGCAAGAGTTTGGTCATTTACATGAAATGGTAAGAAAAGTCATTTTCCCTTTCGAAAAAATTTTACATTGTAATATACCCGATGAAGAGGTCGCTTTTATTACCGTATTATTTGGTGGTTGGTTAACTCGCGAAGGTTTAATTAATCAAATTAAAACTAAAAAAGTAGCGATTTTTGTTTGTGAAAATAGTGCAACGGTTTCAACTTATCTTTATTTGACGTTACAAATACTACTTCCTGAATTGCATTTTTCTGATGCTATGTCTAAACGTGAGTTTGAGAAATATAACCACTATTACGATATTATTTTTTCAACTTCACATTTACTTACTGATAAATTGTTATTTATTGTTAATCCTTCACTCAATAATTTCCATAAAAATGCTTTTCGTAATCAAGTTATTCGGGCTTTACAAGGTATTGATCCTAGCATAATTCAGGTTGAAGAGCTTATGTTAATTATCGAAAAATACAGCTTTATCAAAGATCAAAAAGCATTACAAAAAGAATTAACCACTTATCTTTATAACGATGAAGTGCATGATAACCCTGTGCGAATAACGCACCAAGAGCCTCCTTCACTTGCTGATTTAATGGAAAAAGAGCATATCAATATTACACAAAAGAGGGATATAACATGGGAAAGTGCATTGGCTTTAGCTGCACAACCGCTGTTAAACGACCAATCCATAGAAAGTTGCTACCTTGAAAGAATGGTTAACAAAATCCAATTTGAACAACCTTACATTATGCTGGTAGATGGGCTAATTATTGCTCATGCGGGTATTGATGATGGTGTGAATAAAGTCGCTATGTCATTACTTAAGCTATCGGAAAGAATCAATATTTGCGGTTATATGCAGGCTGATTTAATTGTTGTTTTAGCAACAAATAATCCACAAAAACATCTTAAAGCACTTGCTCAATTGAATGAATTATTAGAGTTTCACGAAGGCGCAACTCGCATACGAAATGCCAAAAATAGCAATGAAATCTGGGAATTGTTTGCCAATTATCAATAAATAACTTGTCAAAATAGGAGCTATAAAATGTTAGAGATACAAAAACAATATGTTGTCGATATGGCTAAAAAATCAAGTGAGTGGGGACTATGCAAACATAAAGCGGGTAATTCTAGCGTACGAGATAAAGAGACAGGATATGTTCTTGTCACTCCTACAACAATTGATAAAAAATTATTAACAATACGGGATATTGTTGTAATGGATCTGGATGCAAATGTTATTGAAGCCGATTCAGGATTAAGACCAACCAGTGAATGTTTAATGCATCTTGAGATTTATAAAGTTCGCCCTGATGTTTTTGCTATTTCACATACTCATTCTATTTTTGCAACTTCATTTGCCGTGTTAGCCAGACCGATTCCTGCAGTCGTTTATGAATGTGCTATTTTGAATTTAAAAGATGGAATTATTCCTGTTGCACCTTATGGGCGACCAGGGACTCTAGACCTTTCAAATAGTGTTATAGAACCAATAAAACGAGCTGATGCAATTTTAATGGAAAAGCATGGTGCTATTGCTGTCGATAAAGATCCTTATGAAGCGGTATTAAAAGCGGCTTATATCGAAGAAATGGCTGAAATTTACTATCACGCATTATTAATTAATAGTGGTAAAGATGTTAGCGGTTTTCCTGCTGAGGAGTTACAACGTTGGGCATATCCCTCACAAATTAAGTTTAGAAAATAATTTTTAGTTTAGTAAATGAATAAAATGATAATGAACCAACAAAAATTTTATTTTAAATATTTATTTTAAATAATAACTGGCTATTACGTAATTCATTAAATATTTCTCAATTGTAATTGGCTTGTTATTATATCAATGCTTTTAATGATTTGTCCGCCGATGTGTCGGCGGATTTATTGTTTTATTGAGTTTGAATATATTCATTCATATATTTTAAAATATACGCCATTGAAACCGAGCCAGGATCTATATGGCCAATTACTCGCTCACCTAAATTCTTAGCTCGCCCAAATACCGCAATCATTTTTTGGGTTTTCTCTGCACCTTCCATAGCCGATTGTGCTATTTTAGGTAATACATCAATTAATTTTAAAGAACTTAATTGACTTGCGGTTATTGCGCTAGCGGCTAAAGCATCAACCATAGTTTTATCACCAGGTTTCGCTTTACCGCGTTGATAGACAGCCTGCCAACCTTCATTAAGAAATTTTGATAGCGCATCTGAATTAAACTCAGTTATCCCTGCAATACTTTTTCCACCTGCTCTAAATAAAGTACCAAAGATAGCACCAGAAGCTCCGCCCATACTAATCATTAACTTTGTGCCAATTTGTGTAAAAAAATCACCTATATTAGCTGGTTGAAATTTCTCGTCTTGTAGTAACACAATGATCGCTTCAAATCCTCGTTTGATACCGATACCATGATCACCATCACCGACTACTTGATCTAATGCGGTTAAAGTTGGCTCGCTTTCGACCATCTTTTCAGCAGTAAATAGCATCATTTTACGGACTTGTAGTAAATTCATTTTTATTTTCTCCATCCTAGTGTTTGGCAAGGTAAATCATAAAGGTGTCGTAATTCTTCATCTAATTTCAATAAGCTAATTGAAAAACCAGACATTTCAAGCGATGTGCAAAAATGACCGACAACAACATCGTGGCTAATTATGCCTCGTATACCAAGTTCAATGCCAACTTTGCGTGTTATGATGTACAACTCGGCGTTACTAAGCGCGCCTAAATTATTAATCAATACGCACACTCGATCGCCTTTTTTAAAAGGTAAATCATCACATAAATTGTCTATCATTTCTTTGACAACTTGATCAGATGAGGTAATCACTTGTCGGCGCAACCCTGCTTCTCCATGAATACCAATACCTATTTCAATCTCGTTATCCTCTAATTGAAAATTGAAATGACTTGATTGGGGTAGTGCACATCCATCTAGGGCAACACCTATAGTACGGACATTGCCATTTGCTTTTGATACTACTTGATAAAGATTATTAAGATCATATTTTTCAAATTGCGCAGCTGCACCAGCAATTTTGTATAAAAACATCAGGCCAGCAACACCTCGACGATCAGAAAGCTTAGATAATGGCGCAGAGGCAATGTCATCAGTTGCTTGAATCGTTTTGATTGTAATATTTTCTTCTGCTAATATTTCAGCTGAAATATCAAAGTTCATGCCATCACCAGAATAGTTGCCATATAAAAAAAGGACGCCTTTCCCTTTTTCTATAGCTTTGGTCACTTCAATAATTTGATCGGGCGATGGCGATGTAAAAACTTCTCCAAGTGCACAGCCATCAATACCTCCTTTACCGATAAAACCAGCAAAAGTCGGCTCGTGACCTGTACCACCGCCTGATACAATGACAACTTGATCATTGGCAATATGGTTACCATAAACAGCACAATGCTCTGAAATTGCTGTTAGCTTTCCCTGATAAGCATAGATCAACCCTTGCATGACTTCTTGCCTTACATTATTGGGATCATTAAGCAGTTTTTTGGGGTTGCGCATTCTTTATTTCCTCTCTATTAATTATTGTTAACATTATTTATTGTAGGAAAAATTAATAACTCAAACGAATACAATTAATGACAAATAATATCCTACTTATTGCGCATCATCGGGATGATTTAGTTGATCTTTATGAGAGCTAGAAATTTAGTTGTTTATTCTTGAAAGAACATAATAGCACCAATACATATTAATAACTTGTTTATAAAAGAATATTGCAGTTATAATTTGTAAAGTTTTCAAAAAAGCTGATATTTGAGTATAACCATCATCAAGAATTATCTATGAATACAGAATCTTATCTTCAACGTTTTAGTGGCATTGCACGGCTTTATGGACAATCAGCTTTACAATGCTTTTCGCAAGCGCATATTTGTGTGATTGGTATTGGCGGCGTGGGTTCTTGGGTTGCTGAATCGCTAGCGCGTAGTGGCATTGGTCAAATCACCTTAATTGATATGGATGATGTTTGCGTTACAAATACTAACCGCCAAATTCATGCATTAAAATCCAATATCGGTAAAGCAAAGACATCGGTTATGGCTGAGCGAATTTTACAAATCAATCCTGAATGTGTTGTGAATGAAATTGATGATTTCATTAATGGAGATAATGTCAGTGAATATTTGGGCACAAAACAATCACCGCGTTATCACTATATTATTGATGCTATCGATAGTGTAAATGATAAAGCGGCTGTACTTGCATATTGTAAGCGACAGAAATTAAAGGTGATTACCATCGGTGGAGCTGGTGGGCAAAAAGATCCTACTCAAATTAAAATTGCTGATTTAGCAAAAACAATTCAAGACCCGTTAGCCGCTAAATTACGCGAAAAATTGAAAAATCATTATAAACTTAATAAGGACAGTAAAGGTAAATTTGCCATTCCATGTGTTTATTCTACCGAACAACTAACTTATCCAGCTAAAAATGGGCAAATATGTTTTACCAAAAGTGACGCAGACGGCCCTAAAAAAATGGACTGCGAATCAGGATTTGGGGCAATTACCACAGTCACAGCAACTTTTGGTTTTGTTGCTGTGAGTTATGTATTAAATAGATTATGTCATTTATGATTTATATTTTGAACTAAGCAAACAGCTTCTTTTTTATGTTATGAGTTACTTTCAATAACAACTATTTTTTATTAGAAATAGTTGTTTATCTGTTGCTATTTTTATTATTCAATTTTTTTCTCTTCTTAAAAATCATTGTTCTATTATTAAACTACTTTTTTGTTTAATATCTTATTGTATAAATTAAAAATCTGATTTAGGATAGTGCTAATTTCGTTTTGTTATTATGCTTAAGCATTAAATAGTTTCAAGGAAGATGCCAAACGATCCCGATTTATTTTTTAATTTCAAGGAGAAATCTATGGCAGTAACTAATATGAATGAGTTAAATGAGTTAATGGCTCGAGTGAAAAAAGCACAGGAGACTTATTCAACTTATACTCAAGAGCAAGTCGACAAAATCTTTGTAGCAGCCGCAACAGCCGCAGCGGCAGCACGTATCCCACTAGCACAACAGGCAGTTGCTGAGTCAGGAATGGGAATTGTTGAAGATAAAGTCATAAAGAACCTTTTTGCTGCAGAGTATATTTTAAACAAATTCCGTCACGATAAAACTTGTGGTATAGTGGCTGAAAATGAACCATTTGGTACTATTACTATAGCAGAACCACTTGGTATTATTTGTGGAATTGTTCCAACCACTAACCCTACTTCAACTGCGATTTTTAAATCATTAATTAGTTTAAAAACTCGTAACGCAATTGTATTTTCCCCTCATCCTCGAGCAAAAAAATCAACGATTGAAGCAGCTAGAATTGTATTAGATGCCGCAATTAAAGCTGGTGCACCAAAAGACATTATTGGTTGGATTGATGAACCATCCATTGAGTTATCAAATGCGTTAATGCATCACGATGATGTCTCGGCTATTTTAGCAACAGGTGGTCCGGGTATGGTAAAAGCAGCGTACAGTTCAGGTAAACCAGCATTAGGGGTTGGAGCGGGTAATACGCCAGTTGTTATTGACGAAACAGCAGATTTAAAACGTGCTGTGGCTTCTGTTCTTATGTCTAAGACATTCGATAATGGTATGATTTGTGCTTCAGAACAAGCAATTGTTGTGGTTGATTCTGTATATGATGAAGTGCGCAGTTTATTAACCCAATATGGCGCATATGTATTAAACGCTAAAGAAACTAAAGCAGTACAAGGTATTATCTTAAACGATAAAGGCGCGTTAAATGCTAATATTGTTGGTCAACCAGCGACCAAAATTGCTGAAATGGCCGGCTTCAAAGTTCCAGCTGGTTCGAAAGTACTTGTTGGCGAAGTGAATAAGGTTGACTTGTCTGAACCATTTGCTCATGAAAAACTTTCGCCAACACTTGCTATGTTTAAAGCTAAAGATTTTTCTGAAGCGGTTGATAAAGCGGAAAAATTAGTTGAAATGGGTGGGATGGGGCATACTTCTGTGCTTTATACTGATCAAGATAGCAACCGTGAACGTATTGCTTATTTTGGTAGTAAAATGAAAACTTGCCGTATTTTAATTAACCAACCAGCAGCTCATGGCGGTATTGGTGATTTGTATAACTTTGATTTGGCGCCATCTTTAACATTAGGGTGTGGCTCTTGGGGCGGTAACTCGGTATCTGAAAATGTTGGACCGAAGCATTTAATCAATAAGAAAACAATCGCTAAGAGAGCAGAAAATATGTTATGGCACAAATTACCAAGTTCTATCTATTTTAAACGTGGCTCGCTTCAAGTTGCTTTAAATGAAGTGATTGAGCAAGGCGCAAAACGTGTATTTTTGGTAACCGATAAATTTTTATTTAACAACGGTTACTCAAAACAAATCACTGATCAATTAGAAGCACAAGGTGTTATTTGTGAAACTTTCTTTGATGTTGAAGCTGATCCCACTTTAAGCGTTGTTCGTAAGGGTACGGACTCAATGCAATCATTCCAACCAGATATGATTATTGCGCTAGGTGGCGGTTCGCCAATGGATGCGGCTAAAATTATGTGGGTTTTATATGAGCACCCTGAAACAAAATTTGAAGAATTAGCATTACGTTTTATGGATATTCGTAAACGTGCTTGCCATTTCCCAAATATGGGTCAAAAAGCAAAATTAATTTGTGTCACAACAACATCGGGTACAGGCTCTGAAGTAACGCCATTTGCTGTTGTTACTGATGACGCAACTGGTCAAAAATATCCATTAGCGGATTATGCAATTACTCCGCATATGGCTATTGTTGATGCTAATTTAGTTATGAACATGCCAAGATCACTTTGTGCCGCCGGTGGTTATGATGCGGTTACTCATGCTTTAGAAGCTTATGTATCTGTGATGGCTAGTGAGTTTTCTGATGGGCAAGCGTTGCAAGCGCTAAGCATGCTTAAAACGTACCTACCTGCAAGTTATAGAGAAGGGGCTAAAAATCCAATAGCACGTGAGAAAGTGCATAGTGCTGCCACATTAGCTGGTGTTGCATTTGCTCAAGCATTTTTAGGTGTTTGTCACTCTATGGCACACAAAATTGGTGCTGCATTCCATATTCCTCATGGTGTGGCTAATGCAATGTTAATTAGCAATGTGGTGCGGTTTAATGCAACGGATAAACCAACTAAACAAGGTACTTTTAGTCAATATGGTTATCCTAAAGCCATTAGCCGTTATGCAGAAATCGCTGATCATTTAGGTTTAACCTTAGCTACTGACAAAGATGAAAAGAAAGTCGAGAAATTAATTGGTTGGTTAGATCAACTAAGAAAAGATCTTGATATTCCATTTTCTATTAAAGAATTTGGCGTGGATGAAAACACTTTCTTAGCACAAGTTGATCAACTAGCGATTGATGCTTTTGATGACCAATGTACAGGTGCAAACCCACGTTATCCTTTAATTGCAGAATTAAAACAAATTTTGCTTGATACCTATTATGGACGTGCATATCAAGACAATGGCGATATTAGCGAAGATGTTGCTATCAATACCGCCGCTAAAGGTGTACAAACGTCTAAAAAAAAACTAACTTCAAAAAATTAATATAAATTAATTTATTGATTAAAAAAAGACCTGAAATAGCTCATATTTCAGGTCTTTTTTATGTTTTTGATTTTTTTTTAATCAAACAAAATAAAATTTGTTTTTTTTGCTTGCAAGGTTGAGTGTTCTAGTACATAATGCGCAGCACTTAGGCCGGCTTAGCTCAGTAGGTAGAGCAACTGACTTGTAATCAGTAGGTCGCCAGTTCGATTCCGGCAGCCGGCACCATTTTCCTAAGTAGACAAATTTATAAAGATTCGGGGTGGGGTTCCCGAGCGGCCAAAGGGAGCAGACTGTAAATCTGCCGTGTCACACTTCGAAGGTTCGAATCCTTCCCCCACCACCATCATCTAATATTAGCAATAGCTAATTGAAGCATTTAGGTAGCCGAGTTTGAACATGCGGGCATCGTATAATGGCTATTACCTCAGCCTTCCAAGCTGATGATGCGGGTTCGATTCCCGCTGCCCGCTCCAATTGCTGATATAGCTCAGTTGGTAGAGCGCACCCTTGGTAAGGGTGAGGTCGGCAGTTCAAATCTGCCTATCAGCACCATTCTTGTTATTCTCCTAAACTTCTAAAAATATCAAATTTGACTGCTTTTAATGCTTGTCACTAGATAGCTTTATCTGTTATTATTCAGAGCTAATTTTAAGTTAGTATTATGTTGATATTAAATATGATACTTGGTTAATGTGGTGAATCGCCACCGATTTGTATTACATTTGAGGGACAATCGATGTCTAAAGAAAAATTTGAACGTACAAAACCCCACGTTAACGTTGGTACAATCGGCCACGTTGACCATGGTAAAACAACTTTAACTGCAGCAATTACTTCTGTTCTTGCTAAAAAATACGGCGGTCAAGCTCGTGCATTCGATCAAATCGATAACGCACCAGAAGAAAAAGCACGTGGTATCACCATCAATACTTCACACGTTGAATACGATACACCAACTCGCCACTATGCGCACGTAGACTGCCCAGGCCATGCTGACTATGTTAAAAACATGATCACTGGTGCGGCACAAATGGACGGTGCTATCTTAGTCGTAGCAGCAACTGATGGTCCTATGCCACAAACTCGTGAGCACATCCTTTTAGGTCGTCAAGTAGGTGTTCCTTACATCATCGTATTCTTAAACAAATGTGATATGGTTGATGACGAAGAGTTATTAGAATTAGTTGAAATGGAAGTCCGTGAGCTTCTATCTCAATACGATTTCCCAGGTGATGACACACCAGTAATCCGTGGTTCAGCGCTTAAAGCATTAGAAGGCGAAGCAGCGTGGGAAGACAAAATTGTTGAATTAGCTGAAGCATTAGACAGCTACATCCCAGAGCCAGAGCGTGATATTGATAAACCATTCCTATTACCAATTGAAGACGTATTCTCAATTTCAGGTCGTGGTACAGTAGTAACTGGTCGTGTTGAACGCGGTGTAATCAAAGTGGGTGAAGAAGTTGAAATCGTGGGTATCAAACCAACAACTAAAACCACTTGTACTGGTGTTGAAATGTTCCGTAAATTACTTGACGAAGGTCGTGCAGGTGAAAACGTTGGTGTATTACTACGTGGCACAAAACGTGAAGAAATCGAACGTGGTCAAGTACTTGCAAAACCAGGTTCAATCACTCCACATACTGATTTTGAATCAGAAGTGTATATCTTAAGTAAAGATGAAGGTGGTCGTCATACTCCATTCTTCAAAGGTTACCGTCCACAGTTCTACTTCCGTACAACTGACGTAACGGGTACTATTGAATTACCAGAAGGCGTAGAAATGGTAATGCCTGGTGACAACATCAAAATGACAGTATCATTAATTCACCCTATCGCGATGGCTGAAGGTTTACGTTTTGCGATTCGTGAAGGTGGTCGTACTGTTGGTGCTGGTGTGGTTGCTAAGGTTATTAAATAATTTAAAGGCTTGCAATTATGAGATGAGGGTGTCATTTGATGCCCTTTCTTATCTAGTCTGTTTAGCAAAATGTTTTTATTTAAAAGAGCATTTTGGAAAGTAGATATTATTATAATATAACATAATCATGGGTTTTATATGCTAGTAAGTAACGAGGGTCAAAATACAAATACTGCTCTAGACAAATTGAAATGGTGTTTAGTTTTAGTATTGATTGCGTTTGTTGTTTGGGGAAATTTTTATTTTGCTGAACCTAATGATATATATCAACCTAATACGATCGTTCGGATTATAGCGGTTGTTGTGCTTTCGCTATTAACTTTATTAATTGCGATCACGACAGCTAAAGGTAAATCATTTTTGTTGTTTTTACAAGAATCACGAAAAGAGTTAAGAAAAGTTGTATGGCCGACTCGTAAAGAAACGACACAAACAACCATGCTGATTGCTGCTATCACAGTTATTGTTGGTTTAGCGCTTTGGGGAATGGATTCTTTATTCGGTTCAGCCATCTTTTATTTAACATCAATAGGGCGTTAATATGAGCGAAACACAACAAAAACGTTGGTATGTTATACAAGCGTATTCTGGTTATGAAGCGCGTGTAGCACAATCATTACGTGAATATATTAAATTACATGATATGGAAGATTCTTTTGGGGAAGTATTAGTACCAACCGAAGAAGTTGTTGAAATGAAAAGCGGTCAGCGCCGTAAGAGTGAACGTAAATTCTTTCCCGGTTATGTATTAGTTGAAATGGCGATGAATGATGCGACTTGGCATTTAGTAAGAAGTGTGCCAAGAACAATGGGCTTTATTGGTGGTACTTCTGATAGACCTGCCCCGATTAGTCAGCGTGAAGTTGATGCTATTATGAATCGCTTACAACAAGTTGGTGATAAGCCACGTCCTAAAACTTTATTTGAACCAGGTGAGCTTGTTCGTGTTAACGAGGGTCCATTTGCTGACTTTAATGGTGTTGTTGAAGAAGTTGATTATGAAAAAAGCCGCTTAAAAGTATCGGTTTCAATCTTCGGTCGTTCAACGCCTGTTGAGCTTGATTTTAGTCAAGTTGAAAAAAGCTAATCAATTTTATTAGAATAAATTATTTGATAAAATCAAAAAATCACAGAGTTAAATCTGTGATTTTTTTTATTCTAGCCAATAAAATTAAACTTATTTATTACAATATTGCATTACAAGTGAAATAATCTATTCTATTTGAAATTCTTCAAGTTGCTGTTGCAAATCCAACCACTTTAACTCGCTTTGCTCTAACTCGCTTTTCAGTTGGCTTTGTTGCAAAAGTAAACTTGTTAAATCCGATTTTTTATTGGCTTCATACATCATCGGATCAGACAGTTGTTGTTCTATCATTTGCAGTTGTTTTGCTAAATTTTCCTGTGTTTGCTCTTCTTTTTGTAACTGTTTTTTTATTGGCTGCATTTGTGCGCGTAATTCAGCTTGCTTGCGTTTTTGCTCTTTACGATCTTGAGCTGATATATTAATTGTATTTTCTTTTTTGGGTGAATTTATTTCGTCATTTGATTGGTTATCATTTTTTTGTGCTTCGGCTAACCATTTTTGATAATCATCAAGATCGCCGTCAAATGGTTCAACTTTATGATCATGGACTAAATAGAATTCATCGGTGGTCGAACGTAGTAAATGGCGATCATGTGACACCACAACTAATGCACCGTCAAAATCAATTAGCGCTTCTGTCAACGCTTGTCGCATATCTAAATCTAGATGGTTAGTTGGTTCGTCTAATAAAAGGAGATTCGGTTTTTGCCAGACAATTAAAGCTAAAACAAGACGTGCTTTTTCACCGCCCGAGAAAGTTTTAACTGGCTCGGTGACTTTATCGCCTTGAAAATCAAATCCACCCAAATAATTACGCAGTTCTTGCTCTGTATTTTTTTGTTCAGCAAGTTGCGTTAAATGCCAAAGTGGTGACTCATCGGGGCGTAGATATTCTAATTGATGTTGAGCAAAATAGCCTAATTGAACACCTTTAGCGAGATTAATATGTCCTTCCTTAGGTGCAATTTCTCCGGCGAGTAATTTAATCAGTGTTGATTTTCCCGCACCATTGCGCCCTAATAAGCCAATGCGCGAACCGGGAACTAGATTAAGCTTAATTTTTTCTAGTATAATTTTGTCATCGTAACCCGCGACGACTTTGTCCATCATTAACAAAGGGCTTGGTAAGAATTCAGATGGCTTAAAATTAAAATGAAATGGATTATCAACATGCGCAGGTGCAATCAGCTCCATTCTTTCTAACATTTTTATACGGCTTTGTGCCTGTTTAGCTTTTGTTGCTTTGGCTCTAAAGCGATCGATATAATTTTGCAAGTGTGCAACTTTGAGTTGTTGGCTTTCATAAAGCGACTGTTGTTGAGCAAGTTTAGTTGAACGTTGGATCTCAAAGGAGGAATAATTGCCCGTATATTCAAATAAACTCTTTTGCTCAATATGAATAATTTTATTGACTAACGGATCCAAAAAATCACGATCGTGAGAGATTAAAATCAAAGTTCCCGGATAGTTACTTAACCATTTTTCAAGCCAAATCACGGCATCTAAATCAAGGTGATTGGTTGGTTCATCAAGCAGTAATAAATCAGAACGACACATTAATGCCTGAGCCAAATTTAATCGCATCCGCCAACCACCAGAATAGGACTTAACCGGTAACATTAATTGTTCATTAGAAAATCCTAGTCCATGTAGTAGCGTTGCGGCTCGAGCGCGAATTGTCCAAGCATCAATGGTATCAAGCTTTTCATGAATAACCGCAATTTGCTGACCATTATTTTGTTCATTAGCGGTATTTAATTGTTTTTCTAATTGTCGATACTCACGATCGCCATCAATGGCATATTCAATCGCAGGGATATCTAATGCGGGTGTTTCTTGATTGACCCAAGCGAGTTGCCATTGCGATGGTATATTTAACGTGCCAGCATCAGCTTGAATTTCACCTTTAATCAGTGAAAAGAGCGTCGATTTTCCGCAACCATTTTTACCCACTAATCCCACTTTTTGTTGAGGATTAATAGTTGCTGAAGCATTATCTAAAAGCAAGTTAACGCCTCGGCGCACTTGGATTGAATCAAAAACTATCATGATATTTTTGTCTATTATTCAAAATAAAATAAGTTAATAAAAATTGTTTTAATCATCCAAAATTAGGGACGTTATAACACAATCAATTTAAACAAAAAAGCCCTTTGATAAAACGAAAAGGGCTTAAATTTAATAATTCACAGGACTATTTTTTTATTGCTGATAAAGCACGACGAATAAAGAACGTACATATACCAACAAAAACAAAGAGACCTAAAAGTTGAGGTAACATACCTAAATCGAGCGGTATTGCAAGTGGAGCATCATTTCCACCATTGGTGATGCTAATCACAATCACAATGGCTAATAAAACGCCCACTAAACTTTCACCAACAATCAAGCCTGATGCAATTAATGCCGCTTTACGATCAGCTTTTTTGAATTGCTCTTCTGGATCTAAATTTTGTGCTTTGGCTTTTTTGTAAGCATTACGTTTAATTATCCATGATAATAAAGTGCCAATAAAAATTGGTGTTGTGATACTTGGTGGTAAATAAATGCCTAAACCAACAGCAAGTGCAGGTATGCGAAAGTTAGATTTATTTTGGGCAAGAATTAAATCAATAATAATAATGACAGCGCCTAAAGCAAGCCCTATTAAAATCATCGTCCAGTCAAGTTGATGGGCAAAAATACCTTTAGCTATTGTTGTCATCAACGTTGCTTGTGGTGCGGCTAAAACTTGAGTTGTGTCCATATCTGTGCGAGGTAAGGCACCAGTAAAACCGTAAGCGTTGTATAAAATTTCTAAAATAGGCGCAATAACAATAGCACCAACAACACAGCCAAGTAATAATGCGACTTGTTGCTTCCATGGTGTAGCATTAACCAAATGACCTGTTTTTAGGTCTTGTAAATTATCGTTAGAAATGCAAGCCACAGCCAAAACAGTACTGGTAGTAAACAGTGCGAGAGCCGTGGCAAAGTTGGAGCCTTCAATAGAAGCTAGCATACCATTCGCTTCACCTAAACCTAATAAGATTAATGAAATGACAACCACTGCAACAATTGCTATTCCTGATATTGGGCTTGCTGATGAGCCAACAAGTCCAGCCATATAACCACATGCGGCAGCCACTAAAAAGCCCATAATAAAAGCAAATAATACAGCGCAAAAAACTAATGTCCAAGCCATGCTTGCTGATAAACCACTATCGGCAATAAAGCTATAAAAAGTCACTAACAAAATAACTAACATACCACCCATAATTAATAAAATAGCTTTAGGTGATAAATCCCGCTCGGTTGATGCAATATCATTGCCAGACACATCTGAACGCATACTTTTAAATGATATTTTTAAACCTTCAATCATCGGTTTGATTAATGTCAGTAATGTCCAAACCGCTGCAATAGCTATGACCCCCGCACCAATAAAGCGTATATCTTTTGCCCAAAATCCCATTGCAACTTTAAATAAAGGCTGACTGGTATCATAATCGGTAATTGCACTTAAAATTGGAACGCCAAATACCCAACCAATAATGGTTCCAATTAAAATAGCAATTCCTGACATAATTCCGATCAAATAACCAGCACTGAGTAACGCTAACGAGAATCCCATAGGCAGTTGAAAAATGGATTTGCCAGCGGTAAACCAATAAGCAGTACTTTCAGATAATAGGCGAAAACCATTAGTAAAAAGACTAACAATAGAGGCAATGATGCCGCCAAATAAAATATCCTTTAAACCATCGTTAGCTTCTTTATTATCGGATTTAGATCCTGCCTTTAAAATTTCAGCAGCGGCTACACCTTCAGGGTAAGGTAAATTACTTTTAACGACCATGACATGACGCAATGGAATTGAAAATAAAACCCCAAGCATTCCGCCTGCGGCACATATTGCAAAGGTTAGCCAAAAGGGAAAGTCTTGCCAGTAACCAATCATTAACAAACCCGGAAGCACAAAAATAATTGAAGATAATGTACCCGCTGCTGATGCTTGAGTTTGCACCATGTTATTTTCTAAAATAGTTGAACCCGAAAACAGTTTCAATATTGCCATTGAAATCACTGCCGCAGGAATTGCGGATGAAAACGTTAATCCAACTTTCAAACCAAGATAAACATTCGATGCAGTAAAAATGACAGTAATAAAAGCACCAAGAATGGTGCCTCTTAAAGTAAGTTCACGTAAATTATTCATATATCAATAAAGTTAATTTAATAGAGGAGTATTATATACTTAATTCGCTTTTATCGGCTACAAGTTCCGTAAATAGCTTTAGTTTAGTGCTTTTATCATTATTTTGGGTGAAATAATTAGCAATAACATCAAAATATATTGGCATTAACCTTTAAAAAATAACCGTTTTGTTATTAAACCTTTACAATGACGCTGATTAATTACTTATTTGTGGGGGATATTTTGAACGCATTACAGCGCTTACAAGCTATTATTAAACAACTTCGCGATCCAATTAATGGTTGCGAATGGGATCGAATTCAAACTTTTTCGTCTTTAAAATCATATACACTAGAAGAAACGTACGAAGTGCTTGATGCAATTGATAAACAAGATATGGAGGAGCTAAAAAAAGAACTTGGCGATCTATTGTTTCACATTGTCTTTTATGCTGATTTAGCCCAAGAACAAGGAAGCTTTGATTTTGATGAGGTCTGTTTAGCGGTTGCTGATAAGTTAGTTTATCGTCATCCGCATATTTTCACCGAAAATAAGGTAGAAAAACCTAACTGGGAACAACTTAAACAAAAAGAACGCGATCAAAAAGCACAATACTCATTGCTCAATGATATTCCCCAAGCAATACCTGCCTTAATGCAAGCTGAAAAAATTCAAAAGCGTTGTGCCTCGGTTGGTTTTGATTGGCATGATATAAAACCTGTGCTTGATAAGGTAAAAGAGGAAATTGATGAAGTTGAGCAAGAGCTTGAACAAAACAAACAAGATCCACAAAAAATTGAGGAAGAACTTGGTGATTTATTGTTTGCGACCGTCAATTTAGCTAGGCATTTAAAGGTTAAATCAGAACTCTGTTTACAGCAAGCCAATAAAAAATTTACCCGACGATTTCAACAATTAGAATCGATACTCAAACAAAAAAACTTATCTTTAATTGATGCAACGCTTGAACAAATGGAAGACGCGTGGCAAAGTGTTAAGCAATTAGAACAGATTAAACTCAATAGCGAAGTGAATAAAAATGACTGAACAAAAAAATGAATTATATCAAGAGATCGAAGCATGGGCACAAAATGCGATATTAAATAGTCCAACATGGAGCATTAACCAGCTCGATTACTCTGAAAAAAGTATTACGGTTGTTGAAATGATCATCAGTGAACTGGCTGAAAAAAACTTTAGCATTCCAGAAGAACAACTCAACATGATATCGCAAGAATACGGATGTTATTTATTGCTCACCGCCCATAAAATATACGGCGGTGAATTTTATTGGAACGAAGAATTTGAACAACCCATGTTAATTTGCTGTGAACCTGATGCCATGATAGTCCTCATGACATGGAACAAAGTAAAAGGACGGTTAGTAGGGGATAAAGCCGATCATATTGCCTATTTCTTAGATGAATTTGGCAAAGCTACTTTTCAACCCGAAAAAGGCACTCATGTGGTTTATTTATAATTCGCTTAAATTGAAATATAGCCTGATAAATACGATAATAGCCTCTAATATGAGGCTATATCACTGCCTAAATATTTTCACCGATAGCTTGCTAACTCGACTAACGGCAACAAACAAAACCACGCTACAATTCTGGTTATTGAAAACGACATCAATATGTTGCTTAATTTTTATTGGCAATATACGATAAAAATTAATAACAATATGGTTTAATGGGAAATATTTGATTATTTCGACTTCGTAACAAAACTTTAGAATTTATTAAAATTGAGTAATATTTTGAAAATTAATACTTACCGCTATGCCATCATCCAAAGATAAAAGCTGCAAAATATAGATCCCTTATCGCATACTAGATTCAGTAAAAAATAAAAAAATCCAATAAAATCAATGTGTTTTCTGAATGATTTTTAAGTGCTAGATGCATTGTTTTGGGGATTATTTAATTTAGTACTTTTTAAGCTTTGTGGATAAAACTCACTATTGATGATAACTTTCGAGTAGGAGATTAGACTTCTTCCAGAGGTAAGCAACATGGATTTGGGTAAGCAAGAGAGAGGTCAAGAAACCTCTCTTGTTTATGATAAATTAAAATTAATCATAAGCTACTTTATTTTACGCGTGAAACATATTCGCCAGAGCGTGTATCAACTTTTAGAATTTCGCCAATTTGTACAAATAGTGGCACACGTACGACAGCACCAGTTGATAGCGTTGCTGGTTTTCCACCCGTTCCTGCTGTGTCACCTTTTAGACCTGGATCGGTTTCAATCACTTCAAGTTCAACAAAGTTCGGTGGCGTTACTGCAATTGGCTGACCATTCCATAAAGTTAAAATACATTCAGCTTGATCAACTAGCCATTTGGCATTATCACCAACCGCTTTAGCATCAGCTGAAAGTTGTTCAAATGTTTCATTATTCATGAAATGCCAAAACTCGCCATCGGTATAAAGATAAGTTAAATTCATATCCACAACATCAGCGGCTTCAACTGATTCGCCAGATTTGAAAGTTTTATCGACAGTTTTTCCTGAAAGTAATTTTTTAATTTTTACGCGGTTAATTGATTGACCTTTACCGGGTTTGTAAAATTCATTTTCAACAATGACACATGGCTCGCCATCTTGCATTATTTTAAGACCCGCTTTAAACTCATTAGTACTATAAGATGCCATAAAAGCTCCAACTAAAATTCTGAATTACAAAAAATGAGCCACATTATACAGCAAAAAATTGAACTACCAAATAATAAAGATAGATGGATTATAGAGCTTGCCAATGTTGTGACAGATATCAATGTTTTATATGCTTATTTGGATCTAGACCCAAAAACCATTTCAAGCTCTATGCAATTGGCAAAAAAGCAGTTTCCACTTCGTGTACCTATGGCTTTCATCAACCGGATGAAAAGAGGCGACAATAACGACCCTCTTTTATTGCAGGTGCTTTGCGATGATAACGAATTATTAAAAGTAAAGGGTTATAGCAATGACCCATTACAAGAGCAAGATAATGTTATCCCTGGGCTATTACATAAGTATCATAACCGAGCATTGTTAATAACGAAAACAGCCTGTGCAATTAACTGCCGTTACTGTTTTAGGCGGCATTTCCCTTATCATGATAACCAAGGCAATAAAAAAAATCTGGCTTTTGCACTTGAATATATTGCTAACCATCCAGAACTTGATGAAATTATTTTATCAGGTGGTGATCCTTTAATGGCTAAAGATCATGAAATAGCATTTTTGATTAATGCCTTAGAACAAATCCCACATATTAAACGTTTGCGTATCCATACCCGTTTAGCAGTTGTTATTCCTTCACGAGTAACATCTGAGCTTTGCAAATTATTTTTTGAAAGCAGGTTGCAAATTGTAGTAGTTACTCACATTAATCATCCCAATGAGATTGATAATGATGTTGCTAATGCAATTAGGCTTTTAAAACAAAGTGATGTGACAACACTGAATCAAAGCGTGTTATTGAAAAATGTTAATGACAACGCCAAGGTTTTAGCACAGTTAAGTAATCGGCTTTTCGATATTGGTATTTTACCTTATTACATCCATTTGTTAGATAAAGTGCAAGGCGCCGCCCATTTTTTAGTCGAAGATGATGTTGCAAAAATCATAATGAAACAGTTAGCCGAAAAGATATCGGGTTATTTGGTACCTAAATTAGCACGCGAAGTCGGTGGCGAAAAAAGTAAGCGTGTACTTGCTTTTATGGATTAGTTGATTTATTTTTGTTTTTTTAACCTATTATGTTATAAGAATTTGTTTAATTTTATTCAATTGTGCCATAATGAACTGTTAATGGTTTTTATTCAAATAAATCGGTGAAATCTCATTGACGAAAAATAAAATAGTCTCTATAATTCCGACTTCTTTAATTAATGCTGTGGAGTTTAGACTCTGCAACCTGTTGATAAATTAGATTTGGATATAAATCGTCATGAAACGCACATTTCAACCATCAGTATTAAAACGCAATAGAACTCACGGTTTCCGTGCTCGTATGGCAACTAAAAACGGTCGTCAAGTTCTTGCTCGCCGTCGTGCTAAAGGCCGTGTTCGTTTAACTGTTGCTAGCTGATTTAAAGTTGGGTGATTAAGTTCACTTTTCCTCGGGAGTTACGATTGCTAACTCCCTTTGATTTTAATCATGTCTTCCAAGAGTCTGTGCGTGCTGGATCGCCATTTTTAACCTTAGTCGCACGTAAAAATAACTGTACCCATATACGGTTAGGGTTTGCTATAGCGAAAAAACAGGTAAAAAGAGCGCATGAGCGTAATCGTATTAAGCGATTGACTAAAGAGTATTTTCGACATCATCAACATCAACTTCCTAATATTGATTTTATTTTGATGGCTAAACAGCCTGTTATAGATTTAGATAATCAACAAATCGTTGAAACACTCAATAAATTATGTCAACGAATCATAGCCAAAATCGATATTTAGATAAATTCATATCAATTATTAAGCTGCACGTTTATGCATGTAACCACATGATAGTTAATACTTTTGTTTTTTTTGTGCGTGTTTATCAACGTTTTATTAGTCCTTTATTTGGTCCAAAATGCCGCTTTACGCCGACATGTTCACAATATGCAATAATTGCACTAAGACGCTTTGGATTCATAAAAGGTGGTTGGCTAACAGCTAAACGTGTATTAAAATGTCATCCTTTACATGACGGAGGAGAAGATTTTGTTCCTCCAAAAACTAAAACCAATAGAGAAAAACACTAATGGGATCTCAACGTAATATTTTAGTCATTGCTTTACTTTTTGTATCTTTTTTTATTTGGAAAGCGTGGGAGGAAGATCACGCACCTAAGCCTCCGATCACAAACCAATTAACACAACAAATAGGTGATGATAATTCAACAGATGGCTTGGCACAGGGTAAAATAATTACTGTAAAATCAGATGTGTTGTCACTCACTATTAATACTTATGGTGGTGATGTACAAGCTGCACAATTATTAAAATATGAGCAAACACTGCATTCTGGTACGCCTTTTCAGTTATTAGCATCACGTCCTGATTTCATCTATATTGCTGAAAGTGGTTTAACAGGTAAAGATGGCCCAGATAATGCTAAACAAGGTTCAAAACGCCCAGTATATAAAACTGAAAAATCAGAATATGTTTTAGCTGATGGTCAAGATGAGTTGCGTGTTCCATTAACGTATCAGGTCAATGGGGTAAGTTATACTAAATATTACATATTACATCGTAATAATTATGCTATTGATGTTCAATATGACATCAACAATCAAAGTAGCCAGCCTATTGATGTTTCTATGTATGGACAACTAAAACAAACTATCAAATTACCTGATGATATTCCAACTGAAGGCGGTAGTGGGTTAGGGCAAAGTGCATTCCGTGGTGCAGCTTACTCTAGTTCTAGTAGCAACTACAGCAAATATAGTTTTGACAATATCAAAGATAAAGCTTTATCGGTCGAGACGCAAACAGGCTGGATTGCGATGCTGCAACACTATTTCGCTTCGGCATGGGTGCCAGCACAGGATACAAATAATCTATTTTACTCTCGTGCAACTGCGAATAACTCACAAGCAACAATTGGCTTCAAAGGTGAGCCAACCGTTATTCCTGCAGGTAGTACACAAACCATTAGTGCCAAATTATGGTTAGGACCTGAAATTCAAAATCAGCTTAAAGAAACTGCAAATCATCTTGATTTAATTGTCGATTACGGTTGGTTATGGTTCTTGTCACAACCTCTTTTTTATTTGTTGAAGTTTATACAAAGTTTTGTTGGTAACTGGGGCTTCTCAATTATTGTTATTACTTTTATTGTTCGAGGTCTTTTATTCCCATTAACTCGAGCACAGTATCGTTCAATGGCAAAAATGAAATTATTACAGCCTCGTATAGAAGCTTTGAAAGAGCGTTATGGTGATAATAAACAAAAAATGAGCGTTGAAACAATGGCGCTCTACAAACAAGAGAAAGTCAATCCATTAGGCGGTTGTTTACTAATAATTATTCAAATGCCGATTTTCTTGTCATTATTCTATATGTTAAGTAGCGCAGTTGAATTACGCCATACACCATTTGCGCTTTGGATTTATGACTTATCTGCGCAAGATCCTTATTATATTTTGCCTTTATTAATGGGTGGCTCCATGTTCTTAATTCAAAAAATGTCACCAACTCCAGCTACCGATCCATTACAACAAAAATTAATGACTTATATGCCATTAATCTTTACTGTGTTCTTTTTATGGTTCCCATCAGGCTTAGTTTTATATTATATCGTCAGTAACTTATTCACAATTGTCCAGCAACGCCTTATCTACTGGGAACTTGAGAAAAAAGGGCTTCACGAGAAAACAAAAAAATAATATTGTTAAAAAAGGAGGAGGGAACCCCTCCTTTTTTCGTTTTTACTTTTGGCATTTATAATATGAATATACAACAACAATTTAATTTAACTGGCAGTGAAATAGGTTATTGGTTTGTAAGTACTAATGGGCGATTATGGTTGCCTGATGGTGAAGTTCCTGTAGGGCGTGCTGATGAACTTGGTTTTACGAATAAACGAGCTCAACCAATAGGTGAGTTAAATGGACAAACTGCTTGGCTCATTTGTAGTGAAATAAAAAATGCGATGAGTTCAATCCGTCCATTGCTTGATAGCGCAGATCAATCCTTATTTAATATGGCTGGAC
This sequence comes from Gilliamella sp. Nev6-6, assembly GCF_001690605.1. Classification (NCBI taxonomy): domain Bacteria; kingdom Pseudomonadati; phylum Pseudomonadota; class Gammaproteobacteria; order Orbales; family Orbaceae; genus Gilliamella; species Gilliamella sp. Nev6-6. The sequence continues at coordinate 52,610 of NZ_LZHP01000071.1, forward strand.
GAGCTGTGCAGCTTTCTGAATTTTATCGCTCCCATAAATATTGTGGATATTGTGGATATGAGATGTATATCAGTAATACCGAATGGTGCTGTATGTGTGATCACTGCAAAGAACGTTATTACCCACAAATTTCACCATCTATTATCGTAGCAATTCGTCATAAAAATAAAATTTTATTAGCCAAGCACGTTAGGCATAATCGAGATAACTTGTACACCGTATTGGCGGGTTTTACTGAGATTGGCGAAACAATGGAAACCGCCGTTGAACGGGAAGTATTTGAAGAATCAAAAATAAAAATTAAGAATATTCGTTATGTTGGATCGCAACCTTGGCCATTTCCAAATTCATTAATGATGGCTTATTTGGCTGATTATGATAGTGGTGAAATAGTGGTAGACAAAAATGAACTTATTGAAGCAAACTGGTACCATTACACGCAATTACCTAAAATTCCTAAGTATGGCACCATTGCTAGGCGGTTAATTGAAGATACAATTATACTTTGCCGCCAATATGACGAATATGGCTGTGACTAATCAATCATATTGAATTGTTCTGGTTAGATTAACAGTTTTTGATTCGCTACCTGCTGTAATACAAACAGCTTTAGTCCAATCGTTGTTTTGATTATATTCCGAGTAAGTACAAGTTTCTGTTAGTTCAACTTCTTGCTCATTATTCTCATTAATGATGATGTCTCCATTTGATGATAACTTAAATGTTTTAGTAATGGTCTTTTCTATTTGCTCGTTATCATTATATATGACATCTTTTTCTTGTGATAATACTGGGAATTTCGTGTTTTCATCGACAGGAACATAAGCATTATATAATACAAGCTCTACATGATCATTATCATAAATAATTCTACTGCTAAATATCACATTATTTTCGGCAAAATGTGATAAGGTTGTCTCAACCAAGCGGCCTTGCTCATCAAATTCTGTGCTTGCAACGATGGCATTATCATTATTCTTCATACCAAGAATATTTTTTGATGAATCAAAAACAATGTCATAAACATTTTTGGTGTCGTTCATACCATAGCTATACTTAGCCATATCATAGTTTATTTCGCCATGTAATCCTTCTAAATCATAATTAGTGACAAAACCTTGTTCATTATAGTTAATCGTTTTATTTGATGAACCTTGGATTTGTTGTCGTTTAATTTTTTTACTAAATGGTAAAAGTTCTGGCTCAGTATGAAAAAGATAACTATTAATAACCGCAGTTGGTAATTGTGATAATCGGGTATCGTCAGGTGTTTTTTTACCATCACAACCATTGATTAAGAATGCACTGCTAATTAAGCACATATATAAAAATAAATTATTTTTTTTCATAGAACTGATATCCATTTATGTTATTGTTTGAGAAATTTATGATAAAACGTCAAATTATCAAATTAATTGTTAATTATTACCTTCTTCTTTATATTTACACCAAATGGCAAGCGCATCACAGTGCCAATACTTCATCATTTTGCACCAATTAGATCGCCATTTACGCACGGTATCGTTGTGTAAGTTAAGTGTTTTTGCTATTTGCAAATTATTTGCTCCAGAAACAATCAAATCAATAAATTGTAACCATAATTCAGGTTTCGGAATACGGTTTAAGCTGGTATCTCTTAAAATATTAAAACTATGTCGACAACATCGGCAACGATAGCAAGCACGATTTCCAACTTTAGTTGTTTCGTTAGATCCACAATATATGCAGGTTTGATTTTGTTCACCCAATAAATTCGTTACTTTGTCTTTAATTATTTTATATTGTTGTTCTAAAGTTGGAATTAATGTTGTTTGTTTTTTATGAGTATACCAATTATGTAATGATGGATAATTGTTTTGAAGATAATTAATAATTGCACATTCCCGACGAATAACCTTTGCCAGTGAAATATCAAGCTGTTTAGCAATATTGTTATAACTGATATTTTTTATACGGCTAATAAAAATAACTTCTAATTCATTAAATGGCACTAAACGACGGAAAGGAGTGTTGGTTGAAACAGTAAAATATTTATGACAAGCTTTACAGCGGTATGTTTTAGTTGGTTTTGTCCGAACTTTATAAAACTTAGTATTTTTACAAAATGGGCAAACTTCTACATGTTGTGATGCTATTTTTCCTAGATTATGATGAAAAGCTTTAAATTCATCATGCAATTCGGCTGGTGCGAGTTCATAAATCATTTTTATTCCCTTATCGCTTATCCTTGTAAATATTATCAGATTTTTCCCTAAACATATAGCTTTATTGACATTTTTTGCATTTATTACTTTGAGAATGTATTTATTGTATTGATTTATATTTTTCTGTGGTTTATTTATAGTAAATACTGTTAATAATTCATCGACGAAGATGGCTATTAAAAATATAACTATCGATTAAAATAGCACAGCAATAAGTATAAAATTCTCTATAATACAAGCTTCAGTCATTAAAATGGCCAAGCACTAAATTATAATTATTTTAAAATAAGCTTATGTTGACACTTTTTACTGACTTTAATCGTATATCAGAAAGCAAGGATATCAATGGCATTATAAGCGGATATATCAAGCATATTACGAGTTAAAGTTTAATCTAAAGGTAAAAAACGTATTGCCCGACGAAAAGTAGAAAATATATCGGCAAGTAAAATTATCTGCTGTTTACAAATTGGAAAATAGAATTAGAGATTGTTTTTCAGGCTACTAACAACTAATCAAATAGTTTGCTGTAAATAACCAACTCATTGTGTATTAGTTCCGACTTAATCGGACAAAGGGATTGAAAAAGAGAACGTTACCAGCTTTGATATTTAGGTGTCAAATCTACAATCAAAACAACAAGAGGTAACGCTCATGCTTCATACTAACAGTCAAATCATAAAACATAATGTAGGCTTATTAAATGTAGCTGAAGAACTTCAAAACGTGTCTAGAGCTTGTAAAGTGATGGGAGTATCATACGTTTTATCGTTATAAAGAACTCGTTGAAGAAGGTGGTTTAGGCTCTTTAATATCAAAGAGCAGACGGACACCAAATCTCAAAAATCGCGTTGATGACCCAATGGAACAAGCCGTTATTCGTTATGCTATTGACTATCCTGCTCATGGTCAGCATAGAACAAGCAATGAGCTTCGTAAGCAAGGTGTTTTTATTCCAGGAAGTGGCACGCGTTCTGTTTGGTTAAGACATAATATTGAGAATTTCAAAAAACGCTTACATGCTTTAGAAGAAAAAGCGGCTCAGAAGGTATTGAACTCAATGATAGCCAAATAGCTGCATTAGAAAAGAAAAAACACGATGATGAAGCTTGTGGCGAAATAGAAACCGCTCATCGAGGTTATCTTGGCTCTCAAAATACGGTTTATGTTGGTAATTTAAAGGGTGTCCGTCGGATTTATCAACAGACTTTTGTTGATACTTATTCTAAGGTTGCGCATTGTAAATTGTATGTGACCAATGTAAATACCCCAAACTTAGTACACAACTCACGTAGAAAATCATGCTGCTTGTTTTAGTGTTTTATACTCAATCGGTGTCATGTTATTTAACGCCTCATGCGGTCTTTCGGTGTTATAAATGGTTAGCCATTCTTCGGTTATTCTCCTTGCTTGTGCTAAGTTGTTAAACAGATATAAATCGAGTACTTCAGTGCGATAGGTACGATTAAATCGTTCAATATAGCCATTTTGATAAGGGCTACCGGGCTGGATATAATCAATGGTTATACCATGTAATTTAGCCCAGTTGGTAAAGGTTTTTCCTGTAAATTCTGGCCCATTATCGACCCGTATTTTTAATGGATACCCATGATATTCGGCCAGTTTATCTAAGTAACGGGTAATCCTTCCTGCGGGTAAGCTTACTGCAATATCAATACCTAACGCCTCACGATTAAAGTCATCGATGACATTGAATGTCCTAAAGCGACGTTGATTACGACTACTGTCACTCATAAAATCCATTGACCAACATTCACCTTGTTTATTCGGGACTAATAACCTTTCCGGACATCGTGGAGGAATGCGTTTTTTACGCTTTACCCTGAGATTAAGCTTTAATTCACAATACACCCGATATACCCGTTTATGATTCCATTGATAGCCGAGCTTTCTGATACGATTAAAACATTTAGGAAAGCCCCAGCGTAAATGCCGGTCTGTGATAGCATTCAACACCGAAACAATCACCGAGTCATCCTGCAACTTAGGTTGATAATAGTAAGCACAACGGCTTAAGCCAACAATAGC
>NZ_LZHP01000072.1:0-6219 GCF_001690605.1 Gilliamella sp. Nev6-6
AATATTGAATAATAAAATAGGCAGGTAAAAGTGTTATTTCCAAGCTTCAACCCTTTTTAAGAATAATTAAAACCCAACATTTTTGCAATTTCGTTATGTTTAGATTGTGCAAGCTGTGTTGGTAAATCGTTAAAAACAATGTTGCCATTATCAACCACCAAACAACGTGAAAAATAATTAAGTGAATCATCAAGATAGTGTGATACCATCATTAAAGTTAAATTGAAATCATCACAAATTTGATCGACTAACGCCAACATTTCAAAACGCAGAGCTTGATCGAGCGCTGAAAATGGTTCATCTAACAATAAAACAGGGCGATGCTGAATTAAACAACGCGCTAATGCCACACGTTGCCGTTGCCCGCCTGAAAGCTGATTAGGATAACGATTGTTAAAACCTGCTAAACTAACCTTAACTAGTATATCTTCTATTGTTTGCCGTTCAGATGCATTCAGTTTTAAACAAGGTTTTATACCTAAACCAATATTTTGCTCAACGGTTAAATGGTTAAATAAATTGTTACGTTGAAATAAAATCGAAACGGGGCGTTTGCCTGGCAAGGTGCGAGTCATATTTTGATGATTAAGTAAAATTTGCCCCGAGTTTGGTAAAACAAATCCAGCAATCAAATTTAACAAGGTACTTTTACCAGCACCACTGCGTCCAATAATGACGACTTTTTCTTTTGCTGCAATTTTGATATTAAAATGCATTTTAAAATTATCGTAATGATAATTAATTTGATTTAGTTCGATCATAATCCATCACAACCAATAAACTAAAAGATAATATTAACAATAATGCGGCCGTTACGGCACTTTCTTTATAATGATAACTTGATATTTGTTCATACAAATAATACGGTAATGTGGTCACTGATTTCCCACCAAATAAAGCAATAATACCAAAATCACCCAATGATAATATTGCAGACAGAGCAAAACTCTGGATAATTAATCTTTTTAGTGCTTTATATTCAATCAAATAAAAGTGAAAAAAGCCATTAATATTAAGTGATTGACTTAATTGCCAATAACGCGATACAACATCAAACATAGGTACAGCAAGATTTTTCAATATAAAAGGCAATGCCATTAAACCATTACATAGCATAATTAAAAGGCAAACAACGATAAAACTATGCGCAAAGGGAAATAATAATAAAAATAGACCTGATGAAAATACCATGCTTGGAATAATTAAAATTAGCGATCCAACTAACATTAATTGGTTGCTCCACTGTATTTTGTGATTAATTAACAAACGGCTATTAGTATAAAGTAATAACAATGCTAGCAACATGGCAATAGTAGCTGAGCCAAAAGCAATTAATAATGAAAACATAACTGCCTGTTGAAAAGATGCAGTTAAAAATGACCATTGAAAAAAATATCCCCCTTCAATGAGTAGGGTCATAATCGGTAGCAAAATAAATAACCCACCAATAACAATAATAATCATACATAAAAAGGCTAAATGATTTGAAACAGGCAAACGGTAACTTTGCCTAACATAGCATGTATTAGGTTTTTGATGGTGGCTATTGTTATGAGTAAATTTTTGCATCAAGCAAATAAAACAAACACAACAAATAAACTGTAAACAAGCTAAAAGCACAGCCTGAGCTAAATCTAAATCACGAATAGATTGATAAATGGCGACTTCAAATGTTGTATATTTTGGTCCACCTCCTAGCGCTAATACAATAGCAAAGCTAGAAAAACACAGCATAAAAATAAGCGCAGCCATCGGGAACAGTTGCCGACGCAGTAATGGCCACTCAATCAATTTAAAGTAAGTAAAACTTGAAAAGTTTAATTGTGCAGCTAGCTGTTTGTGTTCAACTGGTGCACTATTTAACGTTCGATAGAATAGACAGCAAGCATACGGAAAATTTAAAAATACATGTGCAAGTAAAATGCCTGTTAACCCATAAATCGAAGTCATAAAAGGCACCCCAAAATAACCGAAAACAGTCGCTAATAAGCCCTGTTTACCATAAACCGACAACAACCCAGTGACTACAACAAGTGTCGGTAAAATAAAGGTAATTGGCATAATGCGCAATAATAATCTTTTACCTAAAAAATCAATCATCGACAAAGCTTTAGCCATGATAATTGCCAATAATACAGATAATAAAGTCGATAATGTTGCTTGAAATAAAGTTATCCAAATAACATGTAATAAATACTCATCAAAATAGACGACTAAATTATTAAATTTAATCGCAGTCAAACAAAGCGCAAAGAGTGCTGCGCCTAATATCATTAAGATCAGGCTAGCAGCGCTAATTCCTGGGAGTAATATTCTTAACTTCAACATTAGGTAAAATAAAACTACTTGCTAATGGCAGACTGCCATTCTCGTACCCACGTTTTTTGATTATGTTCAACTTGCTTTGCATCAAACTCAAGCGCTTTATTTATAGGCTTAACTTGCTTAAAAGCTTCAGGTAACGATGTATTAATAATAGGGTACATGGTATTTTTCTCAGCAAATTGACGTTGCACATCGGGGGTCAATAAATATTGCAAAAAAGCCCGTGCTAATTCGGGTTGCTGGCTATATTTAGTAATACCAGCAACTTCAACTTGACGATAATGCCCTTCATCAAAAATAGCCGCAGCATAACGATGATCATTATCATTCATAATATGAGCAACAGGTGAAGTACTATAGCTAAGCACAAAATCAGCTTCACCCTTTAAAAATAGCCCATAAGCTTCACTCCAGCCCTTAGTTACTGTCACGGTGTTTTTAGCTATTTTTTGCCATGCTGATGAGGCATCATCACCATAAATATTCTTTATCCAAAATAATAAACCTAACCCCGGAGTGCTGGTTCTAGGATCTTGATAGATAATCTTCCAGTTGGCTTTATTATCAACTAATTCATGCATAGAGCGTGGTGGATTGCTGATTTTTTGTTGATTATAAATAAAAGCAAAATAGCCAAAATCATAAGGCACAAAATCATCATCCCACCAGTTGGTATTTAAATTATCGGGTTTATTGATTTGGTGAGGAATAACAATATTGGCTTGTTTAGCTTGTTCTAAAAGATTATTGTCTAATCCCAAAACAACATCGGCATTGGTCTTATCGCCCTCAAGACGCATTCGATTTAAAATCGATACGCCATCGCCTAATGTAACAATCTCAACTTCGCAACCACACTGCGCTTCAAATCCCTTTTCAATTTCCCGCCCTGGCCCCCACTCAGAAATAAAAGAGTTGTAGCTATACACAATCAAGGTAGGTTTTATGTTGGTAGCATTTGCAATATTTGCCATAAAAAGTGCAGATAATACCAAAGATAATAACAATTTTTTACAAAACATTTTGCCTCCAAAATAGCAAATAAAAGACAAAAGGTTTGAGTAGGTATAATAACTCAAATCCCTCCGCTGGCATGATCCAGTTCAGGTTCGACGGGTTATGCTAATCTAACGCTAACATTCTCAGCCCCACTGGGCACCCCGTTGAGAACATTGACTAGTGTAGTGTTTAGGATTATGTTTGTAAACAACCAAACAAATAAAGCGTTGTGAACGAAACAACGAGAAATTAAAACAATCATTGATTTTATTGTTTTTTTTTTATGATTTTGCTTTAAAGCAAAAAAGACACCTATTACGCTGAATGCTCGAAAACGAAACGATATCAATTTTTCATCAGCTTATCCATAACGTAACAAACTACGGTGGTGTTAACACTTTCTAACTCTGAATAAATAATAATAACCTTTGGCTTTTATAAAATGTGAATGTGCTATCAATAAAAAAATAGTCAGAAAATGGATTGATTTTATTGATGTTTTTCTGATTGTTTTTGGGGAAATGCTTAATAAAGCACAACAGCTAACTGCTTCATTAAATAATACTTTTACGCCAGCATTAAAAACATATGCTGGCTGTACAAACGCACTTAACGTTAGCTCGCCTGGCGACTTAGACTAACTAACGTTGAGCATTATACGTTAACAGCTTTACCTTTGATTTATGTCAAGTTGCATATCCTTTTATACAAGAATTAAGAAGTCAGTATTAAGGGTGAACGCAAATACCTCTGTTGATAAAACTATTTGGATCATAATGAACGTTACCTCTGCTTTCCAAAGCTACCAAAAAACCTTTATCGCTACTAAAGACAGTAGCATGGCATGAAAAATTTCTGTAGCCGCAAAGCGGAGTAATAAGCGAACCCCACTCCGATAACAAGCCGGAACCAACATAATATAATGCCGTATCAGGAAAGTTATCTCGACGATAATTTAGTGGTGGGCGAAAGGCGCCATCTATGTCGTTTAAACAAGGGAAGTCGATGCGGCCTCTGTCATCTTTTCTTCCACACTTCACATTGGTCAACTCTTTTACTCTTGGCATACGATAACCTATCGCACTACACCATGCTGTTTGCTCTGATTGACTACCTTTTTTATCACCGCGATAGGCAAACCAGTGCTTCAACACAAAACCATATCTTACAACCTCTTCATTATGTCTATTTCTACCCACTAATTCAAATGTTTGTGGTAAACTTGGCTTAGAGACTGGAACTGGATTATCGGAATTTATCTGAGTATCATTGGCAAATGGACCGTTTAAAGTGACGCGTACAAATGCTTTTTGCTTCTAACTGTGGTTCACAGGGAATCACACTCACACTCGAACAAGCTTCATGAATCCAAGAATCATTCGCTGTTATTTTGGTTACAGTGGCAGTAATTCCTTCGTGTGTAATGGGTGTATTCCATATCAAATCATTGGCATCGCCACCTAGGACTAAATCAAAATACAACCTATTAGCCCCTGTGGTAGGAAAATTAGAGGCATATGATTGGGTGTTGTAAAATCCTTTATTGTAGACAAATCCTGGCGCGGTGGGTGTGAATCACATTTCAAGAAGAAAAAAAAACGCCGTTTTACTTACCAATTAAAAAAACAAACGAATATTGTTGCTGAGTATGACATCACTAAATCCGCATTATATAAGTGAGCAATATCAAACCATTGGTGAGTTTACTACCCAAGGCAATCGTAGCATTCAAGAAAATGAGTTTATAGCTCTACGCAAAGACAATAAGCGTTTGTTAATGGAGAATAACATCCTAAAGCAAGCTGCATTTGCATTGATAATAGGGTGAAAATCCAGTTAATCAAAGAGAATCAAAATCAATATTTACAAGCGTTATGTCGATGTTCACAAGCGTCAAGCAATCGATTTTATTATCAATAACAATTAATCAGTAAAAAAACAGACAAAGTGCTTGGTGAAAAAGGTATTTAACGATAATTATTAATCCTATGTGTAATTACTCCACGACCATTTTTCTTAGGCTTCTTCATCCATTTTGTATCTACCTATTTTTTACTCATTCGCTTAGTTCAAAAATAGGCAAATACATAAATTTATTTACAGTGTCATTTTTCTCGTTGCTTAGCAAGGCCAATAAGTTTGTCTAGGCTAATTAAAGAATTCATTACATTATTTTGACAAACACTTTCATCATTTTGATAGATATCTTCATCATCTTGATAGGTATCTTCTCTTGTAATCCATATTAGCCAAGCTTTAACTGCTAAATATTCTTCAATGGTTAATGTTGCCCAGCGTTTAAATAGATAGCTGTCAGACAGTATTTTTTCAAAATCCATAATCCAAAATACAACTATATTTATAAAACCTTTAATCCTTGCTTTTTTATCCCCTATCGCTCTTGCTTTAGCTAAAGCCTCAGCTCTGGCCATAGCTCTTGCTTTAGCTCTTACTTTAGCTCTGGTTCTACCTAAAGCTATATCTATAGCTTTAGCTTTAGCTTTAGCCTCAGCTTCAGCCTCAGCTCTAACTATAGCTTCATCTTCAGCTATAGCTATATCCATAGCTTTAGCTGAAGTAATAAGTAACCCAGGTAAATAATAAGCATAGGCTGATGGAGTAAATACATATAAAGCATCATCATAGTTTACGTATATATCAAGAGTGATATCTTGCCAATTCTTACCCAAAAATTGTTTTAGCGCTATTTCATCATCAGGCATTATTATTGTTGCAGTTTCAAAACTTAATTCCCACATATCTTTCGGACGCTCTCGCCAAGAAAATGCCTCCGTTATTTTATTGAATAATATTTTTTCATATATAACATCATATTTTTCCTGTTCAGGTGCTATTACCTTTTTCACCATTGAAGTTCCTTTTTTAATTTATCAC
>NZ_LZHP01000073.1:0-14901 GCF_001690605.1 Gilliamella sp. Nev6-6
GTGTTTATTGGCCGCAACGGCTCAAAATATCAAGAAAATAGCGATAAAGCTATTTTTGTTACGTTTTTTTAGGCTATTTTTTAATTTATTTAATAAAATCCAAATTAAAAATCCTATTTATGGTTTAAATAAAAAAATAAACCCCGAATTATATCGAGGTTTGTCATCAATCTGAAGCCTTGATATATTCAAGGCTTTTTTCTTTTTATTAAAAATGTTTTTAATAAAATTGTTTAACAAAAAACAACCAACTAATGAATAAATTTGACATTTTCTATTGAAATCTGTTTTTTTATTCCCATATAGCAATACATCAATAAATCAAACCATTATGTTAATTTATTCAATTAATACTAACTAGCGATGAGCTAATTAGCTGGCGAAATGAAAAAGTTAGTTGATAACAAATTCATTTTCGCCATTAGCATTAATTGAAATGACTAAATATGATAGAGGAACTAGTCAATGAGTAAGCAAGGTACTGAAACTCGTGGATTTCAATCTGAAGTTAAACAAATTCTACATTTAATGATTCACTCTTTATATTCAAATAAAGAGATTTTTTTAAGAGAACTCATTTCAAACGCATCTGATGCAGCCGATAAATTACGTTTTAAAGCGCTTGAAAACCCAGACCTATATGCTGGTGATGGTGAACTGGGTGTGCGCATTTCTACTAATAAAGAAGCTGGCACATTAACCATTGCTGATAATGGCATTGGTATGACCCGCGATGAAGTGATTGAAAATTTAGGGACTATTGCTAAATCAGGTACTAAAGCATTTTTGGAATCAATTGGTAGCGATCAAGCAAAAGATAGCCAACTCATTGGTCAATTTGGTGTTGGATTTTATTCAGCCTTTATTGTTGCTGACAAAGTTACAGTGAGAACGCGCGCAGCCACAGCCAAAGCTGACGAAGCGGTTATGTGGGAATCTGCTGGTGAAGGTGAATATACCATCTCTGATGATAATAAAGAAACTCGTGGTACCGAAATCACTTTACACTTAAAAGAAGACGAAAAAGAGTTTTTAGACGATTGGCGTTTGCGTTCTATTATTAGCAAATATTCTGATCACATTTCACTCCCTGTTGAAGTGCAAACCACTGACGAAGAAAGCAAAGAAGTGAAATGGGAAAAAGTCAATAAAGCTCAAGCACTTTGGACTCGTAGCAAATCTGAGGTGACCGATGACGAATATAAAGAGTTTTATAAACATTTATCGCATGATTTTGCCGATCCAATAAGCTGGAGTCATAATCGCGTTGAAGGTAAGCAAGAGTATACCAGCTTACTTTATATTCCTGCGAAAGCGCCTTGGGATTTGTGGAATCGTGATAATAAACACGGCTTAAAGCTTTACGTACAACGTGTATTTATTATGGATGATGCCGAACAATTTATGCCTAATTATTTACGCTTTGTAAAAGGTTTAATTGATTCAAACGATCTTCCATTAAATGTATCGCGTGAAATTTTGCAAGATAACAAAATCACACAAAACTTGCGTAATGCATGTACTAAGCGTGTGTTACAAATGCTTGAAAAACTGGCTAAAGACGACAAAGAACAATATCAACAATTTTGGAGTGAATTTGGCTTAGTATTAAAAGAAGGTACTGGTGAAGACTTTGCAAACCGTGATGCAATCGCTAAATTACTTCGCTTTGCTTCAACGCATACCGATAGCGATGTGCAAACGGTGTCACTAGAAGATTACATTAGCCGTATGCAAGAAGGTCAAGAGAAGATCTATTACATTACCGCTGATAGCTATGGTGCGGCAAAAAATAGTCCTCATCTTGAGCTATTCCACAAAAAAGGTATTGAAGTATTATTATTATCTGATCGCATTGATGAATGGATGATGAGCAATTTAACGGAATTTGATGGTAAACAATTCCAATCAATCAGTAAATCCGACGAATCTATTGAAAAGCTTGCCGATCAAGATACAGAAGAGCAAAAACAAGTTGAAAAAGAACTTGAGCCATTTATTGAACGAGTCAAAAACACATTAGGCGATAAGGTGAAAGACGTTAAATTAACTCATCGGTTAACTGATACACCTGCAATTGTCACCACAGCCGCTGACGAAATGAGTACACAAATGGCTAAATTGTTTGCTGCTGCAGGTCAAAAAGCGCCAGAAATCAAATATACGTTTGAAATCAATCCAGATCATAAATTGGTTAAACGTATTGTCGATACGCAAGATGAAAGCGCATTTAATGACTGGGTTGAATTATTGCTTGATCAGGCTTTACTTGCGGAAAAAGGTTCGTTAAGTGATCCAAGTAAGTTTATTCAAACCATGAATAAATTATTGGCGCAATAATCAGATAATATTGCCTATATCAACCTCGATAAGTTAGCGCTATCGAGGCTTTTTTATTCGCATTTATTCGCAAGAATCATAATATTTAAATAAATATTATGATTCTTGTCACATTTTTTTGTTTTTCTTCTTTCGATTTTTTTATGACGATTCATAATAAACCAACATAAGGAATTGATCATATCTAATGAAAGTTTATAAAATATTAAATAACAATGTTATTGTTACACTTGATGATAAAGGCAGTGAATTAATTGTCACTGGGCGTGGAATTGGGTTTAAAAAGCGTGAAGGCGATTTAATCGATCCTAGTCAGATAGAAAAGCAGTTTTCACTAGATAATAAAGTCATATTGCCAAAATTTAAAGAATTGCTTTCAGAAATCCCTTTTGAAGTATTGACGACATCTGAAGTTATCATTAATCATGCAAAAAAATGTATAGATGGCAAATTGCAAGATAGCATTTATATTTCGTTAACAGATCATATCCATTTTGCCATTGAGCGCCATAAACAAGGATTTAATATACCCAACGGTTTTTTATGGGAGATCAAAAAATTTTACCCTAAAGAGTTTCAAATTGGTTTATATGCCTTATCAGTTATAAAAAAGCGGCTATCAATTGAGTTACCCGAAGACGAAGCGGGCTTTATTACTTTTCATATCATCAATGCACAATTAAATGGTACCATGCCCAATATTGTTAACATGACAAAAATCATGCGTGAAATTCTTAATATCGTAAAATATCATTTTAAATTTGAATATGATGAAGATTGTTTGTCCTATCAGCGCTTTGTTACCCATTTAAAATTTTTTGCTCATCGTATCTTAAGTCAAAGCAAACAAACACAACAAGATAGCTCCTTGTATGAATTAATTCGGCAAAAGTATGAGCTAGCCTATCTTTGTACTAAACAGATCGATTTACATTTAATACAACAATACCAGCATCCTTTGACTGACGATGAAAGTTTATATTTAACCATACATATTGAACGATTGCGCATGGAACTTAAAAACAATAATGTGACATGAGTCACATTTTAATCATTATATTTCAAATCACTATGTTCATCCTGCCTAAATTATGTTAGCTTAAGTCAATCATTTTTGGATTGTTATTGCATAGTATAAAATGAATTGCTATGTGAGCAAAACCTGAGTACCTTAACTTAAAAAGGGACTTAGGTTTTTTTTTGCATAAAAAAGGAAAAGGTATGAAAAATAAACAACTTGCCGAGTCAATTATTGAACTTGTAGGCGGTAAGGAAAACATTATCAGCCTAGTGCACTGTGCAACTAGGCTTAGATTTGCATTAAAAGATGAATCAAAAGCAGACGCAGAAGCAATAAAAAAACAAGTTGGTGTGATTACTGTTGTACAAAGTGGTGGGCAATTTCAGGTTGTTATCGGCAATAATGTTGCTGATGTATTTAGTGATATTATGGCACTAACAAACCTTAGTGAAAAACCAACAACGGAGACACCAGCAGGCACTAAAAAAGGTGTAATGTCAAAACTGATTGATTTAGTGTCAGGCATTTTTATTCCTGCCTTAGTGGTACTTGTCGCTGGGGGAATTTTCAAAGGAATAATTTCGATGTTACAAATGATGGAAGTTGTTACAACTAACACGCCAACTTACAACTTCTTAAATGCAATTGCCGATGCACCTTTTTATTATTTACCAATAATTCTTGGTTTTTCAGCCGTTAAAAAATTTGGCGGTAATCCTTATGTCGGTATGGCATTAGGTGGGGCGTTAGTTCATCCTAGTGTTGTTGGTATGTTAGGCAATGCTTTTGAATTAAAAACCGAGTTTTTCAGTATTCCTATTGAATTAATTCCTTATCCTTCATCGGTTTTTCCGGTAATCTTAGCGGCGTGGTTCTATTCATTATTAGAACGTAACTTTAACAAGATCATGCATGACTCGTTCAAAAAATTTATTTCACCACTATTTGGTTTGATAATTACCGTGCCATTAACTTTTGCCGCCATTGGTCCAGTGGTGTCATTTTTGAGTAATATTGTTGCTAGCGGTATCCTCTATGTTTATGAACTTAACTCCGTCATTGCTTCCATGATTTTAGCAGGGCTTTGGCAGGTAATGGTTGTTTTTGGCATCCATTGGGGATTAGTACCATTTGCAATGAACAATATCTCACTGTACCAAGAAGATTTTATGGTTCCAATTTTATTCCCTGCGGTATTTGCCCAAGTCGGTGCTGTATTGGCGGTTATGTTACGTAGTAAAGATCAACAAGTTAGAGCGTTAGCTAGTTCTTCTGTATTATCAGGGATTTTCGGGGTAACAGAGCCAGCAATTTATGGGGTTAACTTACCACTAAAACGCCCATTTATCATCGGCTGTGTCTCCGCAATGACCGGTGGTGGTATTGTTGGTTATTTTCATTCAGTTATCTACTCATTCAGCTTTATTAGTATCTTTTCTTTCTTACAATTAATCCCACCAACAGGAATTGGCGCACAATTTTATGCAGTTCTGTTTGGTTCGATTATCTCATTTGTTATTGCCACAATCGTTACTTATCTATTTGGTATTCCAAAAGATAAAAAAGCAGACGATGCACAGCCAGCACAAAGCAATGAAGCAAATAATAAAGTTAATGAAGTTAAACAAGCCATCGTTGCTATTTCAAGCCCAATGACAGGAAAACTAATTGATTTAAAAGAAGTAAATGACCCAACTTTTGCTAGTGAATTAATGGGTAAAGGTGTCGCAATCATTCCAACAGTCGGTCAAGCAGTAGCGCCTGACGATGGTGAAGTCGTTTCACTTTTTAGAACTAAACACGCCATTGGTTTTCAAACAGATTCTGGAGCCGAACTATTAATCCATATTGGTATTGATACCGTAAAATTAGATGGGCAACATTTCCAAGCACACATCGAAGCTGGTAGTAAAGTAAAAAAAGGTGATTTATTAGTGAGCTTTGATATAGAAGCCATTAAACAAGCTGGTTTCGAAGTCACCACACCAATTATTATTACTAACAGTGATAGTTATCAAGATATACAACGTATTTTTAAACAAGAAAATATACAAAGTGGAGAGGCTTTATTAGCGTTATCCCAAAATAAGGAGTAAAAATGTCAACACAATTTCCTAATAATTTTCTTTGGGGAGGTGCCATTGCCGCCAATCAGGTTGAAGGCGCTTATCGTGAAAAAGGTAAAGGCTTATCAACATCAGATTGCACACCCAATGGTTTGTTTGGTGATATTATCAATCGCAATGAAACCAAGATTTCCAGTATAAAAGACAACGCTATCGATTTTTATCATCGTTACCCAGAAGATATTGCCCTATTTGCTGAAATGGGATTTACATGTTTACGCACATCAATTGCTTGGACACGCATATTTCCGAATGGAGACGAAGAACAACCCAATGAAGCTGGGCTAACCTTTTATGATAAATTATTTGATGAAATGGCAAAGCACAATATTACGCCATTAGTCACTTTATCACATTATGAAATGCCCTATTATCTTGTCACTCAATATGGCGGTTGGGGCAATCGTAAAGTGATCGAATTTTTTACTCGTTATGCTAAAACCGTTTTTGCACGTTATAAAGATAAAGTTAAATATTGGTTAACTTTCAATGAAATCAATATGTCATTGCATGAACCGTTTACGGGTGTTGGCTTGGATAGAAACAGCACCAAACAACAAATCTACCAAGCGATTCATCATCAATTAGTTGCCAGTAGCCGAGCGGTTAAACTTTGTCATCAAATGATCTCTGATGCCAAAATTGGCAATATGCTATTAGGCGCAGTAGCTTACCCGCTTACCCCAAAACCAGAAGATGTGTGGGCAACTCATCAAGAAAATCATGGTTGGTTATTTTTTGGTGATGTGCAAGTTCGTGGTCATTATCCAACTTATATGAATCGCTTTTTTAAAGAAAGCAACATCCACCTTGATATTACCGAACAAGATAAAGAAGATCTGCAAGAAACGGTCGATTTTGTTTCATTTAGCTATTACATGAGTTGCTGTGCAACTTCAGATGAATCACAAAAAACTAAAGGTAACATTTTAGACATGGTTCCTAATCCTTACCTTAAAGAATCAGAATGGGGATGGCAAATCGATCCTGTTGGAATTCGTTACTTGCTTAATTTACTTTATGAACGTTATCAAAAACCATTATTTATTGTCGAAAACGGTTTAGGCGCTAAAGATAAATTAGAAACTGATGGCACTATCAATGATGATTATCGAATAAATTATATGAATGATCATTTAGTGCAAATTCGAGAAGCCATTAATGATGGTGTTGAAGTGATGGGATACACCAGTTGGGGACCAATAGATCTTATCAGCGCATCGAAAGCAGAAGTGACTAAACGTTATGGGTTTATCTATGTAGATTTAAACCAAGATGGCTCAGGAACGCTAAATCGCTATAAAAAGAAAAGCTTCTATTGGTATCAATCAGTAATTGCATCGAAAGGTGAAAATTTAAAAAAATAAGGTAATTTGAAGAGGGGGGATTACCCATATCAATTCCCTACTTTTCCCAACAACAATATCGCAATATGTAGCTAGACAAACAATTAACCTAATAGAAAAATAAAAATATATTATTAATCATAATTACTATAAAACGACATCAATAAGAAATTGAATTTTAACATATTGGATTGTTACTGCTTTTAGCAGGCAAAACCTAAATATTAATTAGAGTATTGTTCTCCGATTTAGCATTTAGGTTTTTTTAAATATAAAAATAAGTTAGGAAAATAACAATGAAAATAAAATATCTAATAATGATGTTAATAGGGATACCAAGTTGTTCCACATTTGCAAATGAAGCCATGAATAACTCAATCTTAGATAATGCATTTTTTAAAGATTCTAAATTTGGTTTTTCAACTCGTAATCACTGGAAGTATTTAAAAGAAAATGCCGCCCAACCAAAAGAAGTTCATAGTGCTTGGGGGCAAGCATTTACTTTTGATTATAAATCAGGCTATTTACTTGATATAATTGGTTTTGATGTAACATATAGCAATATAATTAAGTTAGGTGCGAGCGATTATTTTGCGACCCGTAATTTACTGTATAATGATGGTAAAAGCTATAACAAACACCATGCCCACGGCTTTAATAAATTTACCCAACGTTATGCAAAAGTTAAACTGGGCAATGACGCCATTAATTTCAATGGTAAAGCGGGTTGGCATAGTCTGAAAGATTTAGGTGTAATTAGTTCAACTCAGCACCTGACTCGGAATAGTTATCTTGGTTATAGTGGTATTTTTAAATATGATAATATTTACTTTTCATTAGCTTATATAAATAGCACCCTACCACGAGAATCATCTAAAAAATTACATTTTTTAACCAATGACCGTAAAAAAGTCATTAATAATATTTCCACAGCAGAAATTGCTTACAAAGATAAAAATATCACTTTAGATTATTCTTATGGCGTTGCCAAAGATTACCTAAGACGCCATGCAATTGAATTATCCTATAAGCCAATACAAAAACTCATTTTAGGTGGGCAATTCTATGGTAGCTATGCACTCGATAATTATGATGCTATGAAACAAAACAAAAAAGAGTTTGAAGATCATGCTTGGCATTATGCAACTGATGTTGAATGGAAAGAGCAAGATTGGAGTGTCAAAGTTGGATTGGCTTATACCGATGCCAATAAACACAATGCTCTAGGCCATTATAATCGACATTTAGGTAAAAATACGCGGGCGCGTTTTAATGGTCTTGCGGCTGCAGGCGCAGATTATATGCGAGACGGAGAGCTCGTACTAACCACCGTAATGAGTTACGATTTTGTTAAAGATAATAGTACAGGTTTATATATGAATTATGGCCAATTTAACTACAAACATAATACATTAAAAAATGGCGAAGTTAACGTTTTTGATATATGGAAACCAACTAGTGGCGCTTTTAAAAATTTTTCTATTTTATCAAAGGTCGGATATGGTTGGTCTTATAAAACAGTCAGTGCCTCAGACCTTACACCTAAACTTAGACACGGAAAATACCAACGTTCACCTTCACTTTCGGCGGAAACGGTAATTGATTACCGATTTAATTTATTATAAAGAGGACAAAACAATGAAAAAATTTATTATATTAATTAGCACATTAATTATTTCAATAACAACCTTATCACAAGCTTTTGCTGATGATGTATATCTCTATGTCACTCGCCATGGTAAAACTATGTTTAATAACGTACATCGTGCTCAAGGCTGGTCTGATACGCCACTAACCAAACCAGGGGTTGAAGTGGCCGAACAACTAGGACGCGGTTTAAAAGATGTTAAATTTATTTCGGCTTATTCTAGTGATTTAGGTCGAGCACGACAAACTGCCCGCATTGTTTTAGAAACTAAAGGTGACAAAATTCAAATTAATGAAATGGAAGGATTGCGTGAAACCTGTTTTGGTGATTATGAAGGTGATCTTGATCCTAATATGTGGAATCCTGCTGCAAAATATTTAGGTTATGCATCTGATAAAGATCTAATGGATGACATGGCAAAAGGTAAAGTTACCCTAAAAAAAATGATGAATGCTATTGCTGCAGTTGAAAAATCAGGCGAAGCCGAAGACTACAATAAAGTAAAAACGCGTATGCAAGCATCATTAAAAACTATTGCTGAATCAGCCAAAGCGCAAGGTGGGGGTAATGTTTTAGTGGTCTCTCATGGCATGGCAATTATGGCTATGGTTGAAGAATGGTTAGATAAACCAATTACAGCAGGATTAGGCAACGCCAGTGTCACTAAAATTCGTTATACCGACGATGGTAAATTTATTGTTGAAAGCCTTGGAGATATGAGCTACGTCGAAAAAGGTAAAAATCAAGCAAAATAACTTCAAAATATATGGCTCACCAATGAGCCATATTCCACATTTACTATTAGCTAATAATATTAATCGATAAATTTGTAGTATTTATCGCTATAAACAAGCATAATCTAATATCGTATTTATTAAATATTACTAAAAGGCCTATATGTTTTATTTATGCAATTATTCATCTCCAGTAGGGCTAATAACCCTAGCCAGTCAACAAAATAAGTTAGTTGGGGCTTGGATTGAAGGTGAAAAATATTTTGGTCATATACTCAACACACCAACCGAAGAAAAACCTAATTTACCCATTTTTAACTCAACCAAAAAATGGCTTGATGATTATTTTTTAGGAAAGAAACCGGATCTATCTCAACTCGAACTTGCACTAAATGGCACACCTTTTCGACACCTAGTATGGGAATTTTTATGTGAAATTCCATATGGCAAGGTCACAACTTATGGCGATATCGCAAAACAGATCGCTCTTAAAACAAACAAAGCAAGCATGTCTAGCCAAGCCGTAGGTGGGGCTGTTGGTCATAACCCCATATCAATCATTATTCCCTGCCATCGAGTTATCGGTGCAAATGGCAACTTAACAGGATATGCAGGCGGGATCGATAAAAAAATAGCCCTACTTAAATACGAAGGTATAGATACCTCTCAATTTCATCTTCCAACTAAAAGTACCGCCATTTAGAGAATAAAAATTGCACTAACTTAATATTCATTGTTTTTTTAAAACACTTATTTTGATACTGAGATATGACACTACCTGAAGTTTCTTGATATGAAATAAATTTTTCGATGTACTCTTTTTAAAAGATTGAGTTCATTTGATATTAAAAAAATGGCTTAATTAGTTTATACTCAAACTCGTAAACATGACTAATTAAATCGATTAAATAATGATCGCAACTATAGAAATTAATTATTTAACCCACTCAAATTTAAAATAATACCTACGGATAGGGAATAATGAAAATTAAAAATATACCACTTGTTTTACTTTTAATACTCTCTTCTCCTGTATTAGGTTCAACCTATGTTTACAAAGGCCATATTGCCAATAAAGAAATAACGTTATATTCAGACAGCAATTTTATCAATGCTTTTTGGGTTGATAAAGATGATCATAAACAAATACAACACCCATTATCCTCTGATTGTAAGTTTATTAGCTCATGCGATAATGTAAGCAAGCAAACTGATTTAACGCTTTATGATGATACCGATATTTATATCGATAACAATACTAACCAAATAAAGTTTAAAGACTCAATCAGTTATTTTAAATTTAATCATATATGGGCAGAACAGAACAAGGCGCCAAAAATTTTTAACCAGAATTTGATGGGTTATTGGTTTGATGGCAAGAAAAACCAACAATATACGGTAACTTTACAAAAGCAATTTGAAATAAGTAATAAAAAAGAGGATGAATTTAATCATTTAGAATTATTACAATCTGATTCATCTGATAAAGCCTATTTTACTGCGGTATTATCGAAAAAAAAACAAGAAAAAATTAGACTGGTTGGTATTAATATTTATGCCAAAAATAACCATCAATTACTACAAAAAATAAGAAATTTAAATTATAGCTACAATTACTTTAACAGTATTGAGTTAAAAGATATCAATTTTGATGGTCAACTTGATTTAGCCATTAAAAAATATCCTTCACAGTCTAGATTAGGAGACAACGAAGATTACTATATTAATGTTAATGGTAAATTTGTTGCAACAAACTTATGGGGCAGTAATATCTATTTTAACTCAAAAGATAACACAGCTACGGGTCAAAAAGATTGTTACGATTATAATGAAAAACAACAAAAGATTTTGACAACAATACAAAGTATCTACCATTATAAAAAACACCAATATATCCATATGAAAAACAGGTGTCAGTTAAAAAATATTGATACCAACCAAGACAGACAATGCAATGACAATGAATATAATAATTGTTTGCTAAAAAGAAATAATATTCATTTTGATAATCCCCACTACATTGATGGGGATAATATACTCTATAAAAATATGGTATGGTATAAAGGTAAAATAATTGATGGCTATGTATATGATGATGATTAATTTAAATGGCTACAACTTAGTGTAAGATATATATTATAAAGATGAAAACATTACATATTGATCTTATTGATATTATTAATAATGGCGGCTTTTTAAAAAGCTTACCTTGTTTAAAAAGAGAGTCTTTGCTTCATCATTGCCAAATAGAAACAATGAAATCAGCAATTTTATACACGGCTAAAATAGGGATTTTTGATATCGAAATAGGCATATCCAAAAAAGGGGATAATAACTACGAACTACTTAACTTATCAGAGGATAAACAAGCCTTGAGTGATATAGCTATTGATGATAAAAATGGAATAATGAAAACCAATTTTAATGATTTGTTATCCTCTAATATCATTCAATCATTACCAAAGTATACAGTAAACCATATAGATGATATAGGACAAATCGAAATACTGTTCTACAGTGGAAGCACGCTAATTTATCAAAATGCTAATTTACCGCCAGTATTGATATCAAACTCGTTAACGGTGGATATTTTTTAAATTTAAAATTCGTTAACCAACCATTAACATATTATCTAATCTATTGATTTTAAATTCTGTTAATAAACTTTGGGTTATTACGCTGACCAAAGTTCGCAATGACGAATAAGATGAAGCAAGCAAAATGGATCAGCCAAACTCACTGGCATAGTTATTTAAATATTACAGTTCTATTGGATGTAATATCACTTCATCAGGCGTAGTAAAAAATGAGACATAAGCGCCAACTTCACATGTGTCAGATGTTTCTATAAAAACAATATCATTTGCAACTGACAAAACTAAAACCCCTTTATCTTCACAAGATATTACTTTTGCATTAAACACGATGTTGTTATCAATCAAATTGATGTAAGCTTCATGTTTTTTGCCAAGTGTTATATTTCTACCCCATTGAAAAAAATCGTTAATATCTAATTCAACATGATAAGCCACGTTTAATAATGGTTTATTTCCCCCCCAAATAGCAACGCCATAACCTAAGTCAGATTCGAACTCAACTAAACGCTTGTCTATTCTATTTTTTAAAGTAATTTTCATTTTGGCAATACGATTTTAATCTCTCTGTTATCAACATCTATTACACTAGTAAATTGCATAAATTAATATTTCTTCATGATAAAGATGTCATACTATCTAAGCCCTTATAAGACATTTAGGTATTATAAATGATTCGCCATTCTTCGGTTATGCTTCTTGCTTGATTGAGATTATTAACATCAAATTTGATGTAATCAATTAGTTTCGCACTCAAACGGTATAGAATCCTGAATATTTTTTATAAAAATATAAATCCCAAAAGAAATAAATAAAACCTTTAACGTAAAATTGATGAGTAAATGGAAAAAAGATTTAGGTATAGCTAATTTACATAATGGATAAAATGATATTGTTAACCTTGGTAGTAAACGTATCGGGTATACAAAATCAACAAAATATGGCAATTATCAAAAATGACTCTTGTATGATCCTTATATAATTAGCATCTAGATTTCCAATGCGTTAAAAAAAATCCTTACTTGGACTTTTTTTAATATGGATGTAATCTGGTGTTCTGTCATTTTTTCACAACTAAATCCGCTATTATTTCTACCATTGCTATTATTTCTACCATTAAAGATATTCTACTTTTAGCTGTACCATTTTAGGCAAGCATTACGTAAACTTGCGTATTAATATTTATCTGAATAGAGACTTAATTCCCAACATTTACCTAATTTAGGTTTGATATTTTCACTATATTTAGTGGCAATTAATCCTCCTCAATGCATTTATCATTAATAATCGATAACACACTGAATTGATTAAACTGCTTTTTTAATGTGTTATATTTATCTAGCTTATCAACATTTTTTCCATTGATAAAAGAAGCTTCAATCAGTGTATTGAACTGTTTATATTCTTCATTCAACCACTCATTGGATAGTGAAATATAATTATCTTTAATAGTCAATTTATCCGCATAAGTTCCAGAGTAAGAAAAGTACACGCCAAAATAAAAACTATCATGTTCACAGCAAGTTATATCTAATTGACTATGCAAAAATTCACTTATTTCTTCTTTAGAGTTATCACTACCGTATGTTACAAAGTATGATTTTTTCATTTATTACTCATCATATATCTTAGAAAGCCATGTTAAAAAAACACACAAGCTCAACTAACTTTGTTAAGAGGGATATGTGCTATTTCTAAGTGATTAATTCGCCATTTTAGGCAAGATCAAGCTAATAAATTTAACAATTATCCCAAAAACCCTTCTTCTTTAAATTTAGCAAGCACTTCACGCCCTTTTTCAGAAAGCGCTAGTTTTTTAAGATAAATAGCAATCATATTTTTTGGTAAACCCAAAAAAACTTTAGGATATACCAACCAAAAGCCTAATGTTTGATCAGGAAAAGGAATGTTAGGATTATTATATTCATCTTCATCAGGATCATAATCGTCCTCGGCTTCACTTTTAATAATCATTGATAAAAATGCATCAAACGAATTTGCAACAAACTTCAGATTAGTATTTTGTTCTAGATAACCGCCTTTTACAGACATATCAAAATAAAGATCATTCACTTCATGATCCCAATAATAAACTTCGCCATTTGGGCTTAAGCAAAGTAAATCGCCGTAATTAAGCGTTGCTACGGCAAAATAATCCTCAGGTATCCTATTTAAATAGCCATGGTTGGTAGCCAATAAATCTTCTCTATCTTCCTTTGAAAAACCCAAAATGACCTCTAAGGGCAATGACTCGCCCTCACAATCAATACAGTAGTCAATATTGGCTTCATTATCAAAAACAACAACATTATATTTTTTCAAAAAATCAATATAAGTATTGCTTGAAGATATTTTTAATTTTAACGCTGAAATGCGTTTATCTATATTTTTAGGAACACTATATTTTGATTTAAACACTCTAACTCCTGAAATACTGCTTAATATAAAGACTGGCACGCCTACATGTTAAAAGTGTTAATATGATTTGTGCCAATAAAATATAATAGTGCACATTAAAATTAATTTGCACTATTATATTTTGCTATTACTTTACTATGACAGGTATTGTTTGTGTTTTTGGGCTTGGTACTGACGTATCTATTTTTAACTCAGGTAGTTCAGCATTTTGGTCTGTTACTTTTACTTTTGTTTTTGTCGATTTATTATTTACCTTTTTATTTGTAGATTTAGAGGATTTTGTTGATACACCATCTAAACGCACATAAAAGATATTCTTTTGTCCATTATCACAAAAACCAACGAGTTTTCCTTCATGCTGTTGTTGCGATTGATCGGTTGGCACGAGTTTCAATTGAAATTTAGACTGATCAACACCGTTGTTTTTAATTTTTTCAGCAATCTTGCCACTCACTTCATCACAATTTGATGCCAAAGACAACATGGGCAATCCAAGTAAAAATATACCAATTATTTTTTTCATTCCATTCATTCCTTTCTATGTAGTTTGATTAGTATGGGTATTATAACCTATTAGATAAATAGATAAACCGTATATTTTTATTCAATTATTTTCTAGCAAAAGCCTAGTTGACTAGAATAAATCTAAAAAATCTTATATTTTATTAATCTTA
>NZ_LZHP01000074.1:0-10044 GCF_001690605.1 Gilliamella sp. Nev6-6
GATCAAGATGTTTTAAACATTTTGCTTGAAAATAAAACACGTTTGTTACCTATAAAATTTAATACTAAAATAAAAATTTCTACTGACGCTCATCAGGAAAAAAATATTAAACCTTATACAGTAATTTTACATTATATTTCACAAAATAAACCTTGGTTTAAAGTATACCTTTCTAAAATATTCGAATATTATTTTCAACTCTCTCCATGGAAAGACGACGAGTTACCATTAAGTGGTAATAGTTCTTCAATTAGAAACTATGCTAAATATCTAATGAAGCAAAGATCTTATTGCAAATCTATTTATTACTATGGCGTCTATTTAAAATATAAGTTATTTCTAAAAAAATAGCCATGGAAAAATACTATATGACAAATAAAATAACTGATATTTCTATAATTATCCCTTGTTATAATGTAGAGGACTACATTGCTGATTGCTTGAACTCTCTCATAAATCAAAGTTGTTTACCGAAAGAGATTATTTGTATTGATGATGGTTCAACCGATAACACGCTATTAATCCTTCAACAATATGCATCAAAATTGAGCTACATAAAGATTGTTCAACAATCTAACCTTGGTGTAAGCGTAGCTAGAAATAAAGGAATTGAGATAGCATCAGGCAATTATATTCTTTTTATTGATTCTGATGATATTATAAACATAAATCTATTTGATGAGTTTGCAACAATATTAAATATAGAGCCAAATTTAGATTTTTTTTATTTTGACTATACCTCTTTTCAAGACAGTAAGGCACATCTTAAATCAAGTCAATTCTCGCCTACCAAACCAAAGTTTTTTAAGTCAGGGTTAGATTTATTCAGTTATTTATTAGAAAAAAAGAATTATTCTGGTGTCGTATGGAGATATATATTTAATCAAAAATTATTTAATGAAAAATTCATTGGAAAAAATCATGAGGATCATCTTGTTTCTCTCTCTATTATATCGAAAGCAAAAGCCACATATTATTTAAAAAATAAAGATGCATATTTCCACCGTGTTCGATCTTCCTCATTATCAATGCAAAACATTGACTATTTATATACCAATACATTAAAAAATGTTTTAAATAAATGTATTACAAATATCATTGAATTACCTTTATCAGAAATAGCTAAACGTAATTATATTTTAGTAATGAATGCAACCTATTTAGAATCAGTATTAAAGTCAAATAAATTACAATCAAAAAAAGAAAAAGAAAATCTTATTCAAGAACTGGGACTGCTAAAGCTACTAATACGAATTTACATCGACAATAAACCTAATATTTTTAGAAATATTCCTTATATTTTAAAATTTATAAAAAATTATCCTTGCCCAATGTCAACCAAACAAGCATTGCTAAAATGCGTAATAACTAAACAACATCCTTGTTTAAATATTAAAAGTAAATTCAAACAATATTCTTCATTAAATAAATTTTAAACTGTAATATAATCATTTAAATATGCAATATTTTCACTCATTAAAATTACTTTTATACAACTTAGCATAAATGCTATTTTTATTTAATAAATCTGAATGAGAGCCTTTTTCAATAATTTTTCCTTCATTCATAACTAATATTTCATCTGCATTTTCAATAGTTGACAACCGGTGAGCAATAACGATAGATGTTCGTCCTCTTTGTAGTTCTTCTAAGGCTTTTTGTATTGCTCGTTCTGACTCCGTATCTAGGGCTGATGTAGCTTCATCTAAAATAAGAATTGGCGTATCTCGTAATAAAGCTCTTGCTATTGCAATACGTTGGCGTTGACCTCCAGATAATAATACTCCACTCTCTCCGACTATAGTATCAAAACCCTTTTCTAATCCTTTTATAAAATCATAGGCATAAGCTTTTTTAGCTGCTTCTTCTATTTGACCTTGAGAATATTCGCCAATTTTACCATATGCGATATTATTGGCGATAGTGTCATTAAATAAATGAACATGCTGAGACACTAATCCAATCTGGTTTCTTAAGCAATATAAAGTAAAATCTTGTATATTAATACCATCAATTAAAATTTCACCGTGTGAAGTATCATAAAAACGAGTTAATAGGCTAGCAATTGTTGTTTTTCCAGAACCCGATTGTCCCACTAAAGCAATGGTTTTACCAGCAGAAACAGAAAAGCTAATATTTTGCAAAGCAAGGTCGCTTCTAGTTTCATATCCAAATGATACATTATCAAAAATAATATCACCTTTAACTTTTGCTATATTTAAATGGCCTTTATCATTTTCTATTGGCTGCTCTAATAAGGCAAATAGTGTTTGGCAAGCGGCCATACCCCTTTGAAATCCAGCATTCACACTGGTTAGGCTTTTTATCGGTTGCATCAATGCGACTAATGAAGAAAAAACAACTGTAAATTCACCAGGAGTAATATTCAAATCAGGATTACTTGCAGTTAATAGTACAAATGCAATTGCAAAAGAAATAATAACCTGAACTACAGGAGTTGATAGCGCAGAAATAGAAACCAATCGCATACTATCACGGCGAAATTTATTACTCACTTTATCAAAGTTTTTTGACTCTTCTTCTTGAGCACCAAATATAATAATTTCTCTATGTCCTTTTAACATCTGTTCAACAGACATAGTAATGCCACCCATTGAATTTTGCATATTTTTAGCTAGTTTTCTAAACTTAACAGAAATCAAGGTAATTAAACCAATTACAATTGGTGTAATAATAATCAAAGATAGAGAGAGCTGCCAGCTATTACTAAACATAGTATAAAATAACCCGCAAATGAAAGCTGATTCACGCACTATCGTTATTAAAGCATCAGATGAAGAAGATGCAACTTGATCTGTATCATAGGTAATCCTTGATAATAGCCTTCCTGTCGAGTTTTGATCATAAAAACTAACTGGAGCATCAACAAAATGACCAAAAAGCCTTTGTCGAATTTTCATCACTATTTTGCCAGAGATTAATGATAGAAAAATAGAATAGCCATAATTAGCCACACCCCTTAATAAGACTAGCCCAAAAATGTAAAATGGTGCCATCAATAAAAATTCTTGATCATTCATAGAAAAACCTCGATCAAGTAATGGGCGTAATAATCCAATTAATGAAGTATCAGCAAAAGCACTAGCAATTAATAAAACAACAGACAAGAATAAAATAAACTTATGTTCTGCAATTAATGGCCATAATTTTAAGAAAGTTTTCCATGTTGAAGAATCCTTATCAATATCATTTATGTGTACAAGCTTACTTTGTTTAGTCATATTATTCATTATATATTAATTTTAAGTATTAAATTGCATTTTATGCATTTGAGCATAAGTTCCATTTAAATTGATTAATGACTGATGGTTTCCATCTTCAATAACTTTTCCATCGTCAATAACTAAAATTCGATCTGCTTTTTCAATAGTAGATAGACGATGAGCAATTATAATTGATGTTCGGTTTTTTTGTAGAACCTCTATTGCATCTTGAACAAGACGTTCCGATTCATTATCTAATGCTGACGTTGCTTCATCAAAAATCAATATTGGATTATCGCGTAATAAAACGCGAGCGATTGCAATGCGTTGTCGCTGACCTCCTGATAATAAAACGCCATTATCACCGACTTCAGTATCAATACCTTGCTCTAATCTATTAATAAATTCAATTGCATTAGCTAACTTAGCAGCTTTTATTATATCATCTCTGCTATAAAGCTCTTTTTCACCATAAGCAATATTTTCCGCAATTGTTCCATTAAATAAATGTACATTTTGAGAAACATAACCAATTTGTTTACGCAATGATCTCAATGTATATTCTTGAATATTTATGGAATCTAATAATATTTCACCTTGCGAAACATCATAAAAACGAGGAATTAAGCTTGCAATTGTAGATTTACCTGCACCAGAACGACCAACTAATGCGATTGTTTGACCGGCTTTTATCTTCAAAGAAATATTGTTTAAAGCAGGTATATTCCTTGTAGGGTAAGTATAAGTCACATTTTTAAACTCTATATCTCCTTTAGCCCTTTCTACAACAATAGAACCATGATCATTCTCTAGTGGAGAGTCCAAAAGATCGAATAATGATTCACATGCAATTGACCCTTTTTGAAGCTCTACATGCAAACTTGTTAGTTCTCTTAACGGCCGCATAACAGCAATCATTGCAGAAAAAACTACAGTAAAAGATCCAGGCGTAATATCTAAATTCTGGCTAGCAACTAAATAAAGTATGAATCCTAATCCTAAGGTGGCAACTAGCTGTATAATTGGTGTAGATAATCTGGAAACAACTTCTATTTTTAACATACCGCGCCTAACACAATCTGTAATATAGTTAAAATTACCTTTTTCATATTCTCTAGCATTAAAAATCAATACTTCTTTGTGCCCCTTTAACATTTCATCACTGGCGGTGGTAATTTGTCCCATCCCTTGTTGCATTGATGCAATTGTTTCCCTGAACTTTTTTGCAATAAATTGTGCAATAAAAATGATCATTGGAACCAAAATAATAAGAACTGAGGCTAATTTCCAACTTCCATATAACATAACTATACATAATCCTATCGCATACGCTATCTCACGAATGAGTATAATTAATGCGTCAGATGAAGCTTTTGATAGCATCTGAGTATTAAAAGTAACAACAGAAACAAGATCACCAACAGATTGCTTATCATGAAAACTTATAGGACTTTTGAGTAAATGGTTAAAGATCATTTGCCTAAATTTAGTCACTACCTTTCCTGATAACCAAGCAAGACAATAAGTTGAAGCGTAATTAGATAAGCCTCTTAATAAAATTAAGCCAACAATTGCAATTGCAATTGCAACTAAAAGTGGATAATCCCTGTCCATTAATCCGTGATCAAGCAACGGTTTAGTTAGCGAAATTAAAGTTGCATCTACAACCGCATTGAGTAAAAGCCCTATTACTGCAATAATTAATGCTTTTTTAAATGGGTTAATGAATGGCCAAAGCTTCTTTAATGTCGTAATTGAATTTAATTTTTGAGACATAATAAAATACTTAAACAGTAAAGTTATAAGGGATTATACTACAAATAGAAGTTTACCCGTTAATTTTATTGTAAATTTAATAAGACAAATATTAAAATCAAAGAAAAATTAATGACAGTTTTTCATTAATTTTTTTTTATTTTTATTTTAATGCCTAAAAAACAAATAATATAATGTCTATTTGCATCCCAAATGCCCAATAACCGCTGTTTCCTTGTTAAAAAAAATCGATTAACTTCCCCAATTTTGTGATAGTGTTTCTTGGATAATGAAATTAAATAATAATCATTAGGAAAATAGCATGTAAGGTTAAATAAATTAACAATCTCTGTTGATTTATTTAAAGCTAATATGCGCTCTTTTTGAGGAAGACATCGTAAAGCTTCATAAATTTTTTGCTGAAATAGATCGACTAATACTGGCTTAAATTTTTCGTGCAACTTCCATTTAAATACAAAACGAAGTAAAAACTCAAAGCACAATAATGGATCTAATTCGTGAAAGGTTTTATGATAAGTTTTACCTTTTTTATTACATTGGCTCATGATAGATCCGGCTCTTATCAGATAATTGTAAAATTTGTCGTTTATAAAAAATGCGGAATTACTCACCAGTGCATAAGACAAAAAAAATGGTCCATCCTCGTACCAAAGCCCCTCAGGAAATTTAATATCATACTTTTTTAGTATTGAAAGTTTGTAAATTTTATTCCATGCGCAGACATCCATATTTGCTACAACATCATTAGATAAATTAACTAAACCTGTATATTTATGTTCAAAATATCGTTCGTCCTGAATTCGAGCAATATTATCCTCAAAAACAAGTCGTGTAGAGAAATAAACAAGATCTACTTTATCTAAGCTAAAATACCATAATGAACTTTCATAGGTATTTAATTCAATAAAATCATCTGAATCGACAAAAGTAATATACTTGCCTTGTGCATTTTCAATACCAACATTTCTTGCTGAAGACAATCCTCCATTTTTTTTACTAATAATTTTAATCCGTTTATCTTCTTCGGAATACTTTCTTAAAATATCAAGCGAATTATCTATCGAGCCATCATTTACACAAATTATTTCAATATTTTTAAAAGACTGATTGATAACACTATCTAAACACTTATTCAAATATTTTCCAGTGTTATATACTGGAATTACAACAGATAAAATGGGGGACATCGACTATAAACCTATCTCAAACAAAAAACAACTAACTAAATATTTTTTAATAACATAAACAATAAATTTTTAATTTAAAATCAACAAATTAGACTTTATGGAACATTCTCATGCTTATAACCTTCTTTTCTAATTTATTGATTTTGTTCTTTACAAGGCAATAAGGAAATAAGCCCAAAATAAAGAAAAAAGCTATCCTTTTATAATATTTACTTTTGGAGTGTTTATATAACGCCTTACTTCTTAGTATTTCGGTTTTTATCACATCAAAATCAGGACCATGTTTATAGTTAATTGGATAGTGGCTTATCTTCTTCTTCATCCAAAAATTTGCCCACCAAACTTCCATACAATAAAAATCATCAGGAAAAATATTTTCATTGAATTCACTATATAAAGACGATGATTTATCAATAACTTCAGGTCTTCCAAAAAAAATAAGATCAGATCCAGCCAAGAAATTGGGATCTTCAACCATATTCCCTCGCCCAAAAGGATTAAACCCATGAAAAATAACATTTTCAGGTATTGCCAATCCAAATTTTAAATAGCAGCTAAGAATACTATCAATTCGAAAAGGAGATTTGAAAAAAATATCAGGCCGAGTAACTATAATCCAATCATAATTAATATCTTTTTCTAATTGATATTCCTTTCTCAACCTGTTAACCATATAAATTGAGTAAGAGTTGTTTAAACATCCTTTTTTAGCTCGAGGAAACCGACCTATTTTCTCAATCAAAACCTCGTTTTGGCAGTCTAATTGTGACTCAATAACTAGTTTCCTAGGTTGATAGAACTTATTAACTAATGAAATATATTCATTAGTTAATAGTTTATCTGTCAAAGCATTACCATTTAGGTTTCGATAATTAATTGTTGAATGATCTAATTCATCCCAAGTATGAATAAAAATATCTATTTTATATCCATCCAACACGTTTTCATCTAACAAATTTCTTTTAAACGAATTAAATGTAAATTCAAACGTCCTTAAATGCCCAAAAAATTGAATGGCAATATGTTTAGTGTTTATCATTAATCAATTCCAGACTAGCTTAATTAATTTTATTGTGCACTGTTAGCCTATTTTAAATTTAGATTTCAATAAACTTAGTATGTTATGTCATATAAAAATTATGTTAATTAAAAAAACCATATTATTTAGGCTTATTTTATCCTTCTTAATAAAGTTATCTTGTGTTTTATTGACCTTATTTTTTCTCTTAATTCTTTTTCAATTTTGCTAACAACAAAATATGGAAGAATACTGATTACAATGCATAATAGTTTAAGAGATTTATACCTTATTTTTAAAATAAATTTTTTAGGAATATAATTTATATTATCTTGATTATAAGGCCAAAACTTCCATATCACTTTTGACTTTACAATATAATAGCAGTCTATAATATTTTTTCTTCCATGTATCTCATGCCTTAATATACAAGAGGCGTTTTCAACTGGACCGCCGACAAAAGGAGCTAATTTAAAAAAATGAGGTAAAACTATTTGATTTTTCTTTTTAAAAGGATAGTTTCTTTTTTTCTTCCATCTTAAAGAAATATCCCAAGAGTTTAAAAGATAGATATATTTACAAAAAGCATTATAACTATCTTCTTTAGTTTCTTTAATATCCCAATTTCGCTTAATTAAAAAATTTCTGAATAGCTCGCTTTCAGGCGAAAAAGGATTATACTTTAGTTGATAATCATTATTTTCTACAAGCTCCCTAACCTCCATGATAACATTCAACTCAGTTTTGTCATATAACGGTAATGCATAATATTCTTTCAATATTTCAGTCATTCCTGCCAAAAACATATCCGAGGGATGATACAATCTATCTTTTCGAGTATAACAACATGTCGTAATTATTTTATTATTATCCAAAACCCAATTATATTTTTTTATTTTTCTAAAAAACTTATTGAAATCAATATACTGATCATTTCTTAACTTTATCACGAAACGATCATTATCAATAACGTTAAGCCCTGCTTGAACAGACAATAATTGCCTATTTATATTGGCAAATCCAGGATTTATCAAATCTTTAACAAAAACTTTTTTAACATTAAATGAACTAAATAAATTTGTTATTTCCTTTTCATATAGTTCCTTATCATTTTCATATATAACAAATATTATTTCATTTATATCACAACGGCTTTTTTTCATAGAATATGAAATTTTATTTAGGATATTATCATTGTAGGGACCATGAATTAATAAGGAGATGTTATGCATTTATATTACCTTTAAAATTGAGTTTTTCATTAAGGGAAAGCATAAACTTTAGATGAGTCCTATTAGGTTCTAAATTACCAAATCCATTTATAGCTATTTCAATAACGTCCTCTTTTTTTGAATTAATTGCTGTTAGAACGTCTTTATAAGATAACAAGCTCCCCTCAGAAAATAAATTTCGAGCATTCAGAATCAAAATAGGGCAACCATAATCAACAGCATCAATAACTTCATTAATATAGGCATAATTTTCATTAAACATTATGATTTTATCAGTAAAATTTTGATTGAACTTAAAATATTGTAAGAAATTATCAATTATTTTATTTTTTTTATTATTGGGAGTTAATATCACATGTTTACCCATAAATTTGACAACTTCTTGGTTATTAATAAATTGCCATGAGTCAATATTCCTCCCCCCATTTTTTCTTCGAGATTTTAACTTCTCATTTATCCAATTTAGACGTGAATCAACAGTAATTAAAGGCGATGTTACTTTAGAAAAAGTTTCCTGTTGAATTGATAAAATATTCATTCTTTCTTCTTTAGACATATTATAAAAATTTTCTATCTTTTCCGCTAAATCAGTATCATCAAAAGGATCAAAAGTAGCAACTTCTTTAGTTGCGCCTAAATAGTCACAACATCCTGTATATTTAGAAGCCATTCCCGGAATTCCTTTCACAATTGTTTCCCCTAAGGCTATTGAAAAACTTTCGAATGTAGAAGATAAGACACAAAGATCACCTATGGCAATAAATTTTTCTTTTTGTTTAGTATCAGCAAAATCAAAAAACAAGATATCATTTCTAAACTCTAAAGGTATATCTTTATAAATTTGATATCTCGACTCCTCATTAGTAATTTCATCATAATTTGTGTTTCCGACAATAAAAAGTTTACAATTATAAACTTTCTTTTTTAATTTAATGAATTGTTCAACTAGAAAACGTTGATTCTTACGACCTTCTATTCTTGATATTATAAGAATATTAAAAGTATCGCTGAATTGTCCTAAATCATATAATTCAGATAATTCTTCTTTAATACTTTTGGGGTTATCAACTAGCTCCACATTAAGATGATTAAATGCTCTCACTTCGTCATAAATAAGGTAATTTTTTTTGACATATGCACTCATAAAACTAGAAGGCGAAATTTGAGCATCAGCCAACATAATTTGTAGTTTTTCTCTCATATAACAGTCTTTAATGAAATGGTTTGCGTACTTAACAGGTAACGAAGTATTCCATTCATAACACTCCCGAGAAGCTGTATGATGGTGAACAGCGAAAACAGTTTCCGAAAATTGTTTTTTAAGATTTTTTGCTATTAGGCAATCCAATGCCAACGCACAATAATCAGAGACTTCAACAAAATCAGGTTGGATAGAAATAAGATGCTCATAGACATCTTTAGAATTAGTTATACTTATAACTGTTAAGTTTTTAAAAGCTAATAAATCACATTTTTTATCAAAACAATTAACTAATACATATAGTTCAACTCCTGTGTGGTTCAACAGAATATATTTGCAAATATTATAGAGATAAGATGCAATACCACCATGTCCAGGATAAAAGCCAAATTCATGGGCAACAAAA
>NZ_LZHP01000075.1:0-1902 GCF_001690605.1 Gilliamella sp. Nev6-6
AACATGGATGTGGGTAACAACTTAAACATCCAATCACTGCAAGATACGGACGACTATGATTACGAAAAAATCAGCGCCTCAGTAAGTGGCAGTGCTGGCTTTGGTGGCTTTAGTGCCAACGGCTCATTATCAAGTACGGACATCGACAGCAAATGGGCAAGTGTCACCGACCAATCGGGTATTTTTGCTGGCAAAGGTGGCTTTGACATCAAGGTAGGCAACAACACCGACCTAAAAGGGGCGGTCATCTCCTCGGAAGCCGAAGACACCAACAAAAACCGCCTTGATACGGGCACAATCAGCTTTAGTGATATCAAAAACAAAGCGGAATTTAATGTTAGCCATATCTCGGTCAGTGGCGGCACGGGTGGCGCAGGTGCACCAGCGGCATATCAAAACAGTGAAAAAGACTCAAGCATCACCCACTCAGCGGTAGAGCAAGGTCAACTCATCATCCGCAACAAAGACAAACAACAACAGGATATTAATGATTTAAGCCGAGATACGGAGCATGCGAATAACTCACTAAAACCGATATTTGACAAACAAAAAGAGCTCGACAAAATCGAAACGGTAGAGCTTATCAAAGACATAGCCCAACAGACGAAAAGCGTAATGGGCAAATATGACCAAATACAGGCACAAAACAAAATAGAAAACGACGAAGAAATTAAAAAAGGCCTAAAAGAAAAAACCACAGATCAGCTAAAAAAAGAAAAGCTTAAAGCTCAACAAGACCCAAGCTACACCCCAAAAAGCTACGACGAGCTTTACCAGCAAAATTATTATGATGCCGTCAGCGATGCAGTGGTAAAAAATGCAAAAAACAACCTTGGCACCATGGGTGGAGATGTCAGCAAAGGCATAGATTCAGCCGCATCAATCATTACCGGCATCATCGCTGGTGACGTCACGGGTGGCCTTGCAGGTGCTAGTGCGCCATGGCTAGCAGAGCAAATTAAAATACATGCAGGGGATAACGAAGTAGCTCGTTTAACGGCTCACGCCATATTAGCGGGCACTATAGCCGAACTACAAGGCAACTCAGGCTTAGCGGGTGGCGCAGGCGCAGTAAGTGGCGAACTTGCTGCAGAAGTTATCCGCAACCTTTATAAAGATGATAAAGGTAAAAAGAAAGACATCAAAGACCTCACCGAAGCAGAAAAACAAAATATCAGCGCATTATCGCAACTGGCAGCAGGCCTTGCCACGGCCAGCGTTGGTGGTGATGTGGGTGATGTTGGCGCTTCGATAGCTGCGAGTAAGAATGCGGTTGAGAATAACCGTTTAACTACGCGTAGAGAGAATAAACGAATTAGAAAATTGGCTAAAGGAGATAAGCAGGAAGAATTACGTTATCTTGCAGCAGCATGTGCACTAATTAAATGTTCGTCCGAACTGGCTGATAATGACCCGCAGAAAGCGGCACTCCGAGAACTAGAAAAGTTAGGCAGTAGTGACGAGTTACAAGCATATAGAGAAACGCTTGCAGCTCAAGAACACACAAAAAATAGAACTATATTTGGTATACCTTATCAAAAAAATGAAAAGTTATTTCAGTATACATTTTTTGATGGTATTTTTGATGGTACAAAGAATATTGATAATGAATACAGCATAACCACTCGAGCAGGAGGTGTCCTTCAGATTGGGTTTGCTGCTATCGATGGGTTTGGAGCAGCCGCATTATCACCAGGTTGCAGCTCAGTGGTGGGATGTATACCAAGTGCATATCTAACATGGTCAATGGCTGATAATGGCGTAACGGGAGCAATGACCGTTTATTATGGCAAAACTTATCATACGCAAACAGCCGAGGGGCTAGCTAAGATATTAGGCGTGTCAGTATCAGATGCTGAATTGTTATTTTCACTTTCAACAGCTGGCGTTACTGCAAAAGGT
>NZ_LZHP01000076.1:0-4398 GCF_001690605.1 Gilliamella sp. Nev6-6
CCCTAACTCGCCTGCATTATGTACACCAACCCCTTTTTCTGTCCCGACTAGCTGGATTTTACCCGCATACATCCCCCCCAGTGCCGAAACATCCAAGCCAACTTCCGGTTTTGGGTTATCATCTTCACCTAACGGTGTTACCGTTTGTGCGTCAACGCTGACTTTATTACGCCCTGCCACCACATTTAAATCATTTGCCCATACCGCAGAATTTATCGATACCGTGCGAGCAATTAAATCCGTATAGTTTTGCCCAGAACTGTCCAGACCTTTACCCGTTACCGCTATATGACCTTGCTCTACCTGATAACCGGTTAAATCCCCATTTTCAATTATCGGTTTACCCGTCGTTAATGTGCCTCGACTCGCATTAATAAACCCACAACCATTACAGGTGATCCCCGATGGGTTGGCTATAACCACTTGTGCCTTTTGTCCCGCAACTTCAACGACCCCATTTAATTGGCTTGGGTTACGTGAGTTGACTTCGTTTAAGATGATTTTGGCACTGCCACTGGCATTTAACAGTTCATTACCTTGGATATAACCCCCAATTTGGGTTTTGCTGGTTTTACTGCTGTTATTTAAAATTACACCTTGCTTTGAGACATCAAACTGTTGGTATTTGTTATGTGAAACGCCTTTATTATTCGGCGTTTGTATGTTGACCTGTGTGGTGCCGTTCGCCGTTGAGGTCACCTGCGGTTGATGATGTTTACTCGCTTGACGGTCCGGCACAATACTACTGCCATAAACTGGCGAACTGATACTGACAAAACCCAATGATACAGAAATAAGAAAGGTTATCGGACTTAAATTGGCAAAAAGTGATTTTAATGCGGTTAGGCTTGAAGTTGAGTTGCTTTTTTCACCGCCTATCGGTGTCTTGGCAATATCAGCAACCACCATCTGCATGTTACGCTTTTTGTTAAAAATAACTCGATATAACTTCTTATTCATTGCTAATTCCTTATCCTTGATTTCTTGATTTTATTGCGATATTGCCTCTGTAGTTCTAATACTATTGAGCTTCTATTTACCTAGTAATTCCAGTTGATACCGAAACCTAATACTAACGGATTGGTTTTAAACCTTGCCGGTTTACGAATCGGTGCTCCTGCAAATACATCATAGTAAAATCCATAATGATTGCCTCTCACCCCAATAACACCTCCGGTTAAATGTCTACCTAACAAATATTCACTTTTCGCCCCTGACACTTCGCCGGTATCAAGCCCTAAATATGGCTCATAGTTAAACGGCGCTTGCCAAACTAATTCGTTGCGGATATACCAACCTCGATCAGCTTTTAACGTCAGTTCACCATCAAAACCGCGAACACTCCATCGACCGCCAATTGAAAACTGGTCCGGCGAGGTCAAACGTTCACCTCGCGTATATTGCCCTTGATAATCAAAACGATAACGAAATTGTTGCTGACCTAAACTAAAAGGAATATGTGTCGATAAATTGACTAAGAAAATGTCAGATAGTGCACTGCCATTATCTTCTGGATTATGCTCTTCTGGTGCCTTTCGCGCATTAAACCAACGTACCCCTTTTTGGTACGTGACGCCTGCATCTAAGGTTATATCTTTTATATAATGTCGATGTTGTAAGCCCAGTTGCCAGTTTGTGGTCTTCCTTTGCTGGATTTCTATTTCGGTATCATTAATATAGTTATGCGATTGGCGTAAGCTTATGCCGTAACTTAATGTGGTTTTTTGTGATTCATTCCGATGAATAAGCCGGCTAAGCTGTATATTGGCATTGCGACTACGACCACTGTATTTATAATCTTCATTTTGTCCTGCTACCGTCTGATGATATTTATTACCCGATAGCGAAGCGTTTAATAACCAATAACCAAATGGCACCGAATAAGATAATAAATAGTTACGTGAACCATATTTACCTTTACCGTTTAAATCATGCCCACCAGATAAATAAAATGCGTCGCTTAACGATAATAAATTGTCCAAATAGAGGGTCGCTCCGCCTTGGTCGCGTCCTGTTGCTTTGGTGCCTGAATCATCAACCGATAACCCAATTCGCCACATCTTTGTTTGCTTGCGACTAATTACGATATCACTTTCACCCGGTTTGTCGCCTGGCACTAATTGCATTTGTGCGCTGACCGTCGGTAAGCGTTGTAAATTCTCAAGCCCTTGTTCAATATCGCGTAAATTAAGTGTTTTGTTTTCTCTTACAGGCATAGCGCTATAAAGCTGTGCATATTTATCGCTATCATCACTGTAATAAATTCGCCTTACTTTACCTTCAACAAGCAATAATTTTAAAGTCCCTGCTGTTAAATCTTGCTCAGGTGCAACAACGCGCGTAGTAATCAATCCATAGCTAACTAAGCGGTCTTGTAGTTTACTCATCAATAAGTTAATTCCTTGCCCTCCCAAGCAGCGATGCTCTGCTTGTTGCGCCAGCCTCTTTAATGGAATAAACCAAGGTAATTTGTCTCGTTCCATTAACTCGACATGATCAATGTTAAAACAATGAGCTTCAGTCGGAAAATCTATCCCTTTAGTGGTAGCGTTCGGGGGTAATAAACGAATATCGGGGAAGGTAGGACTAAGCAAATCTTGTAGTGCTTTTTGTCGCTCTTGCTGGTGGATCAACTGCTGATCACCCAGTGCCTGTGTTGG
Organism: Gilliamella sp. Nev6-6; assembly: GCF_001690605.1. Classification (NCBI taxonomy): domain Bacteria; kingdom Pseudomonadati; phylum Pseudomonadota; class Gammaproteobacteria; order Orbales; family Orbaceae; genus Gilliamella; species Gilliamella sp. Nev6-6. The sequence continues at coordinate 2,661 of NZ_LZHP01000076.1, forward strand.
CTGAACTTCGGCCAATACAGGGGTAAAGGGTAAGATCACAAAGGCTAAACTTACTAGATATTTTATAGAAACTTTCATCGGAAAACTTATTATCGTGTTAATTTTACTCAAATGCCAGACAAAATTCAGTCAGGATATTAAACTTTATTAGACTCAATGTCCATATAAAACATAAAAAGATATTATTAAATAATATCTTTCAGATTGATGACAAACCTCGATATAATTCGGGGTTTATTTTTTTATTTAAACCTAAATAGGATTTTTAATTTGGATTTTATTAAATAAATTAAAAAATAGCCTAAAAAAACGTAACAAAAATAGCTTTATCGCTATTTTCTTGATATTTTGAGCCGTTGCGGCCAATAAACACTGCATTTGAACCTGCGCTCTTCCTCTAAATCGTGCATAGCGATGTCCGTGATGTTGTTTAGCATCAGCAAAGCTGCGCTCTATCGTTTCTTTTCGCCGAGCATAGACTTTTTTACCCCACTGACTTAAACGAATCTCGTTGGCTTTCTCTTTATCTGCTTCCCAGATATGCCGTGTGATGACTTTCTGTGTATTTTTACTCTGTGTACACTGTGACAATAACGGACAGATTTTGCAGGTTGTTGCATCAGAATGATAATGACGATAACCTTCCCTGCTGGTAGTTTTATATATTAATGTTTGCCCGTTTGGGCAAGTATAAGTATCGTTTTGACCGTTATAGATAAACTGCTTTTTTCTGATGGGATTCGCACCATGGGTGGGGCGGCGATAACCCAACACCGGATATATCTGCTCTGCCAGCAGTAAATGGCAAATGGGAGCCGTAAAATAACCCGCATCAAGACCGACACCAACCGGATTAAAGCCAAACCGCTCTAACTGGCGTTTTAATCGAGCCATGTAAGGCTGGGAATCATGGATATTTCCAGCTGTGACATAGGTATCGGTAATTAAATTATGTTTGCCATCAACCGTTCGGTGATCTAAGTAGAAGAACCCTTTAGGCTTGCCTTCCCGATGCATAAAGCCACTGTCCGGATCTGTTGTACTGACTTTAACCTCCTTGTATTTCTCTACCGTCGATGGCTTTAAGGCTTTTTTCCGTTTAATTCTCTTTCTGCGTTGATGGCTTGATTAAGCGCATCAATATATTGACTGGGCTCAACAATACGCTGCTCATTACGTGCTTTGCCTTTATTGGCATTTGCTTTTAGGTGAGTACTGTCCGTATATAATACCCGACCACTTATCAACCCTTTGGCAATGGCCTGCTCAACAATATTATCAAAAATCTGTTGATAGATTTCACTGTCATTAAACCGACGGCGACGATTTTGACTAAGTGTTGAGGCGTCAATCACTTTTTCGGTTAATCCCATTCCCAGAAACCAGCGGTAAGCTAAATTGACCTGAATTTCCTGAACCAGACGACGTTCACTGGGGATACCGAAAAGATACCCCAATAGCATGATTTTAAACAGTCTGACCGGATCTTCTGCCGGACGACCGTTATTCGGGCAATAAAGTGGTGCTACCGCTTCTCGAATAAATTCAAAATCAATGACTTTAGCTATTTTACGAACAAGATGATTTTGGGGGACAAGCGCATCTAGTGAGATTTGCTCTATTTTTTCTGGTGTCGCTGGAGTTGGTTTTTTTAGCATAGAAGAACTTCTCTTATAGTGGACTCCTCTCTATTAGATCAAAGAACTCGCCAAAAAGCGAGTTCTTTGTCATCAATCTG
>NZ_LZHP01000077.1:0-1969 GCF_001690605.1 Gilliamella sp. Nev6-6
AATGACTGAACATCAAATCGTCGCTATTTTAAAAGAAGCTGAAGCGGGTATTCCCGTTAAAGAACTGTGCCGTAAATATGGCATGGGTAATTCAACTTTCTATAAATGGCGAGAAAAATACGGCGGTATGGAAACGTCGGATATTAAACGCTTAAAAGAGCTAGAAGCGGAAAACCGTAAGCTTAAACAGATGTTTGCCGAACTGAGCTTAAAATCCCAGCTTCAGGAAGAAATCATAAAAAAGCTTTAGTGCCCACCAAGGCACGTAAAACGTGGGCACAGCAACTACAACAAAATCATTCGGTTACTATTGTTATGAGTTGTGCTATTGTTGGCTTAAGCCGTTGTGCTTACTATTATCAACCTAAGTTGCAGGATGACTCGGTGATTGTTTCGGTGTTGAATGCTATCACAGACCGGCATTTACGCTGGGGCTTTCCTAAATGTTTTCATCGTATCAGAAAGCTTGGCTATCAATGGAATCATAAACGGGTATATCGGGTGTATTGTGAATTAAAGCTTAATCTCAGGGTAAAGCGTAAAAAACGCATTCCTCCACGATGTCCGGAAAGGTTATTAGTCCCCAATAAACAAGGTGAATGTTGGTCAATGGATTTTATGAGTGACAGTAGTCGTAATCAACGTCGCTTTAGGACATTCAATGTCATCGATGACTTTAATCGTGAGGCATTAGGGATTGATATTGCAGTAAGCTTACCCGCAGGAAGGATTACCCGTTACTTAGATAAACTGGCCGAATATCATGGGTATCCATTAAAAATACGGGTCGATAATGGGCCAGAATTTACAGGAAAAACCTTTATAAACTGGGCTAAATCACATGATATAACCATTGATTATATCCAGCCCGGTAGCCCTTATCAAAATGGCTATATTGAACGATTTAATCGTACCTATCGTACTGAAGTACTCGATTTATATCTTTTTAACAACTTAGCACAAGCAAGGAGAATAACCGAAGAATGGCTAACCATTTATAACACCGAAAGACCGCATGAGGCGTTAAATAACATGACACCGATTGAGTATAAAACACTAAAACAAGCAGCATGATTTTCTACGTGAGTTGTGTACTAAGTTTGGGGTATTTACACATCAATTGCTGCTTCACGAGAGACCGCCTTGTAAACAAGTTTCAAATCGCTCATAAATGCTTTGTGATGTTTAGAGGCAACATACTTAATTGAATGGCGGATTTGATGAATAACACAAAGTTGAACCTCTGTTTGTGGGTAAATAGTATTAATCGCTTCAGGAAAGCCAACTAATCCATCGACACAAGCAATTAAAATGTCATTTAATCCTCGGTTTTGTAAATCGGTCAACACCGATAACCAAAAATGAGCCCCTTCGTTTTCAGATAAATACAAGCCTAATACTTCCTTTTTTCCGGCTAAATTAAGTGCAAGTACAGTATAAACAGCCTTGCTGTGATAAACCCCATCTTCTTTTACTTTATAATGAATTGCATCCATCCAAACAAACGGATAAAGCGATTCTAGCGGTCGTTGTTGCCATAATCTGAGCTCAGGAATGATTTTATCTGTAATGGCGGTTAAAGTTGCAGGAGAAAGACGAAAAGCATAAATCTCTTCAATATGCTGGCTGATATCTTTATAACTCATCCCCAGCGCATACATACTGAGAATTTTTTATTCAATTTCATCGTTTAATGTTGTCTGATTTTTTTTGATGAGTTGAGGTTCAAATGAACCGTTTCTATCTCTTGGTGCATCAAGTTCGAAACTGCCTGATGAGCTTTTTATTGTCTTTGAACTCTTACCATTACGCCGATTAGGGGTAATGTCGTTGGCTAAATGAGAATCTAATTCCGCCGATAACGCCGCTTCTGTTAGCTGCTTGATTAATGGCGTTAAAATACCATCTTTACCCGTTAGCGGTTGACCATTTTGTAATAATTTTAATGCTTTTTCAAAATCAAATTCTT
>NZ_LZHP01000078.1:0-44068 GCF_001690605.1 Gilliamella sp. Nev6-6
GTCACTCATAAAATCCATTGACCAACATTCACCTTGTTTATTGGGAGCCAATAACTTTTCTGGCTCCCGAGGTGGAATTCGTTGTTTTCGTTTTGTTTTAAGATTCAGTTTTAACTCACAATACACTCGATAAACACGTTTATGATTCCATTTATAGCCGAGCTTTCTGATACGATTAAAACATTTAGGAAAGCCCCAGCGTAAATGCCGGTCTGTGACAGCATTCAACACCGAAATAATCACCGAGTCATCCTGCAACTTAGGTTGATAATAGTAAGCACAACGGCTTAAGCCAACAATGGCACAACTCATAGCAATAGTAACCGAATGATTTTGTTGTAGTTGCTGTGCCCACGTTTTACGTGCCTTTGTGGGCACTAAAGCTTTTTTATGATTTGTTCCTGATGCTGTGATTTTAAACTTAGCTCAGCAAACATCTGTTTAAGCTTACGGTTTTCGGCCTCAAGCTCCTTTAAGCGTTTAATATCCGACGTTTCCATACCGTCCTATTTTTCCCGTCATTTATAAAAAGTTGAATTACCCATGCCATATGTACGGCACAACTCTTTAACGGGTACACCTACCTCTGCTTCTTTTAAAATAGCTACGATTTGGTGTTCAGTCATTTTTTTCATAATTAAATCCCCTTTTCTTTTATCATAGAGAATTTTCTACTTTTTTGCTGTACTATTTTAGGGGATAGTTACAAATTGATTAGTAGGTGGAGGATGTCCACCTACAATGTTGTTTTATATGTTGAATATCTTTGTTATCACATTAGTTTTTTTGATAAACCGTTTTACCACCGACAATAGTTATTAACACTTGTACATTTTGCATGTCAGTTGCTGGAATGGTAAATGGGTTGCGATCCAAAATAATCAAATCAGCAAATTTACCTTTTTCAATTGAGCCAATATATTCATCTTGCTTTAATACATAGGCGGCATTAATAGTGGCACTACGCAATACTTCAATAGCGGTTAAATTACGATCATTATCTAATCGAGGATGCTCCGCATCAATTTGTCTGGTCATGGCAATTTGGAAATCATACCATTCATTTAATGGATCAATTGGCCAATCACTCCCAAAAGCACAAGTGACACCAGCATCAATATATTGACCATGCGCCTCTAAGCCGTTATAACGTTCAAGACCAAATAGTGTTCGATACTGCTCAATCATTGCCGTACTACAGCCTGCCCATTGGAATGAAAATACAACACAAGCGTTTAATTGTTTGTATCTAGCAAACTGATGTGATGCGCTTAATTCATTATGTGCTGTACTTGGGCGAATATCAGCATCAGGTAATGCTTTACGCATTTTTTCAATAGCATCAAGCACGACTTCAATTGCACCTTCACCTACTGTATGCATATGTGGGTGAAATCCCGCTTTTGCTGATTCAAGTATTAAAGCATCTAACATCTCAATTGAGTAATACAGGTCACCATAACGATCTTTTTCATCAGTTAACTGGTATGGCTGAAGCAAGCGTGCTGTCATTAATGGTGCTTGCATAACGCCATCTACAAATAATTTAGTATGAGATATTTTGATACCGGGCTTAGGTTGCCAGTTTTTATCATCGTAACGAGAAGCAAACTGTTTTACTTTCTCAATGACATTTGGAATATCCGCTATAGACGAAACATCATCTGGTGGCAGTTCACGGGCACCAAATAGACGAATCGAAAGCGTATCTTGTTGTTGTAGTCTTAAAAATGCATCAGCTTGGGTTTCGGTAATGCGCGCATCCATCACTGAAGTAACCCCTTGTTTATTGAGCTCAGCTTGTGACAGTTTTGCGATATTAACTGCTTGTTCGTCAGTCAGTTTAGAAATGCTGTCAAATGCGCGCATGGCTGGTGCATCTTCTAATATACCATTTAATTCGCCGTCGTCGGTACGACCAATCTTTCCATCTGTTGGTTCTGGCGTGTTTCTATCTAAACCAAATTTTTCTAATGCAATGCTATTGGCAACGAGAGTATGGCAATCATTTGAGAACAAAATTACGGGTCTTTTCGTATTGAGTTTATCAAGATCAAAGCGTGTGATATCTGTGCCAATTGGTAATACCTCTTGTCGTAACCAACCACGAACTTGTAACCAATTATCGTTGTGATTTAGCGAGTCTTGATCTAAAGATTGTTGGATAATGGCTAAAGTATCATCAATGGTTAAACTTTGATAATTTAAATTGCAAGATGACAATTGCATCCCGCCCCAAAAAGTGTGTAAATGGGAATCAATAATGCCGGGCATCATCGTTTTGCCTTGCAAATCATAAATCGTTGTATGATTATCAACATAGTGGCTGTTATTTATTTCTTGGGTTGTGCCAGTTGCAATAATATAGCCATTTTCGATTGCAATAGCTTCGCAGATACTATCGTGTTTGTCTGCGGTATAAATATAGCCATTAATATAAATAACATCAGCTTTAGCCATTATGAGTGTTCCTTAAATAAAGATCAAAATGAAAGGTGAACGATAGCAGATTTATAAAAAATTTGTCAAACGTAATAATTTTCTTTATTGTGTGTCGAGATTATGCTACAAATAAACTATATTAGTTACAGCGTCACAAGATGAGTCAATGAAGTATCAGCAATTAGAGAACCTTGAATGCGGTTGGAAGTGGCACTATTTAGTAAAAAGGCACCTAGAAGGTGAGTTAATAACACGTTATATTGAAAAAAGTGCTGCGCAGCATGCGGTCAATGAGTTATTGTTATTAGAACATAATCCAACGGGTGTTGTTGATTGGATAAAAGCGCATTTAAATCCCGATTTAGATAATCGCCTAAAGCAAACCATTCGGGCAAAGCGAAAACGGCATTTTAATGCAGAACAACAAAATACCCGAAAAAAGTCCATAGATTTGGAGTTTTTAGTTTGGCAACGATTGGCTAATTTAGCCAAACGCCGAGGATGCACGTTGTCACAAACCATTACACAACTCCTTGAAGATGCTGAGCAAAAAGATCAATATGCAACGAAAGTATCAATAATTAAAGATGATTTACTATCGCTTCTTGATGTAAAGCTTGATAGTAAATAATATAAACAACAGAATAAAAAGGTTTAATTATGGGAAAATCCCTTGTTATTGTGGAATCACCAGCCAAAGCAAAAACGATTAATAAATATCTTGGCAAAGATTTCGTGGTTAAATCCAGTGTCGGTCATATTCGTGATCTGCCTGTAAGTGGTAGCAGCCAACGAGCTGAAAAATCAACAAAAGACAAAAAAGATAAAACCGAGAAAAAAGTCAAACGTTCCGAAAAACAGATCTTAGTTGATCGAATGAGCGTTGATCCCTATAGCGGTTGGAAAGCTCATTACCAAATTTTACCAGGTAAAGAACGGGTGGTATCAGAATTAAAAAAATTAGCTAAAGATGCTGATATGATCTATCTGGCAACCGATTTGGATAGAGAAGGGGAAGCTATTGCTTGGCATCTTAAAGAGGTTATTGGGGGTGACGATAGTAAATATCGTCGTGTTGTTTTTAACGAAATCACTAAAACAGCGATCAAAAATGCCTTTAATCAGCCAGCAATGCTTGATATGGATCGGGTGAATGCGCAACAAGCCCGCCGATTTATGGATCGAGTCGTCGGTTTTATGCTATCACCATTACTCTGGAAAAAAGTGGCAAGAGGTTTATCTGCTGGTCGTGTGCAGTCGGTTGCAGTGCGACTTGTTGTTGAACGTGAACGTGAAATTCATGCTTTTATTCCTGAAGAGTACTGGGATCTTTATGCTGATTTAAATACTGCTAAAAAAGAGCAATTAACATTACAAGTCACGCATTACAAAGATGAAGCGTTTGAGCCAAAAGATAAAGTGGCTATTGATATCGCTTTAGCACAGTTGGATAAAAACCAATATCAAGTTACCCATATTGAAGAAAAACCCACTAAAAGTAATCCAACTGCGCCGTTTATTACTTCAACATTACAACAAGCTGCAAGTACGCGTTTAGGATTTGGCGTTAAAAAGACCATGATGCTAGCGCAACGCTTATATGAGGCTGGTTATATCACTTATATGCGTACTGATTCAACCAATTTGAGTCAAGATGCATTAACCATGGTTCGGGATTACATTGGTAAAAATTTCGGTAATAAATATTTACCTAATTCACCTAATGTGTACAGTAGCAAGAAAAACTCGCAAGAAGCACATGAGGCTATTCGCCCATCAGATGTGACTATTCTTGCTGATAATATTAGTGATGTAGAAGTAGATGCTTGTAAATTATACCAACTAATTTGGCGTCAATTTGTGGCTTGTCAAATGACATCGGCGGAATATAATTCAACAACAATTACCGTTAAATCTGGCGATTTTACGTTAAAAGCTAAAGGTCGTACATTGCGTTTTGATGGTTGGACGAAAGTGCAGCCACAACTGGCTAAAAACAATGAAGACAAGATATTACCGCAATTATCGGTAAATGATCAACTTGGCTTAATTAGCTTAACCCCAAATCAACACTTTACTAAACCACCTGCTCGTTATAATGAAGCATCATTAGTCAAAGAACTGGAAAAACGTGAAATTGGTCGTCCATCTACTTATGCAACGATTATTTCAACAATTCAAGATCGAGGATATGTACGTTTAGATCATCGCCGTTTTTATGCTGAAAAAATTGGTGAAATTGTTACCGATAGGCTTAGTGAAAACTTCAATGATCTAATGAGCTATGACTTTACAGCACGCATGGAACATGCATTAGATGAAATTGCTCACAAAAAGCAAGAATGGCGCGAAGTGCTTGACCAATTTTTTAGCGATTTTAGTAAGCATCTTGAAGTGGCTGAACAAGCGCCTGATAAAGGTGGAATGCAACTTAATCCATTAGTGTTAACGCCTGAAATTAAATGCCCTAATTGTGCGCGTGAAATGGGAATTAAAACGGCGGGTACAGGAGTGTTTTTAGCATGCTCTGGTTATGCATTACCGCCAAAGGAGCGTTGTAAGCAAACGATTAATTTAATTCCTGAGCATGAAACACTTAATCTTTTAGAAGAATCAGAAACAGCGGAAACCGATGCATTAAGAGCATGTAAACGTTGTCCTAAATGCCATACGGCAATGGATAGTTATTTGCTTGATAGTGAGCGAAAATTACATATTTGTGGTAATAATCCAATTTGTGATGGTTTTATTGTTGAAAAAGGTAGCTTTAAAGTTAAAAGTTACGAAGGTCCTATTATTGAATGTGAAAAATGTGGTTCTGAGATGCATCTAAAATCAGGGCGTTTCGGTTTATATATGGGCTGTACTAATTCAGATTGTAAAAATACCCGTAAAATTCTAAAAAATGGTGAGGTCGCGCCACCAAAAGAAGATCCGGTTGATCTACCTGAACTTAAATGTACAAAATCTGATGCGCATTTCGTATTACGCGATGGTGCCTCTGGAATCTTTTTAGCAGCACATAATTTTCCAAAATCAAGAGAAACCCGAGCGCCTTTGATTGAAGAATTGCAACGTTTTAAAGATCGTTTGCCAGAAAAATTTATCTATTTAACGCAAGCGCCAAACAAAGATCCTGATGGTAATCCATCGATTGTTCGTTTTAGTCGTAAAAATAAACAACAATATGTTACTTCTGAAGTGAATGGCAAATCGACAGGGTGGGTGATGCAATACGTGGATGGTAAATGGGTAAATACCAAAAAATAGATAATAGCATCTGAATTTTTGTTAAAAGATTTCAGGAAATTATACGTTTTAGTATGAAAATAGTTATTTTTGTTTGTACTAGAGTGTGAAAGGATTTACCTTACAAAATCACCCTTGCGATCTCATCAACAGGGTGAAACGCATACAGTTGAAGGAGCCTTTGTCATGAAATTGCAGCAACTACGTTATATTGTTGAAGTCGTCAATAATGATCTTAACGTATCGTTAACATCCGAAAAACTGTATACCTCTCAACCAGGTATTAGCAAACAAATAAAACTATTAGAAGATGAACTTGGTGTTCAGATATTTACTCGAACAGGTAAACACCTTTCACATGTGACGCCTGTTGGTGAAAAAATTGTTGCGCTTTCCCGAGAAATTGTAAATAAGTCCAACGATATTAAAATTATCGCTAAAGAATTTAGTCAGCCAAATCAAGGTTCGTTAACTATTACCACAACGTATACTCAGGCTCGTTATGCTTTGCCTGTTGTGATTCAACAGTTTATGCAACAATACCCGAGCATTACTTTGCATATGGAACAAGGCTCATCAGCACAATGTATTGCACAAGCGCAAGCAGGGCAGGCAGAATTTGCTATTGTAACTGAGATTTCGTCGTTAAGTGATGATATGATTGCTTTACCTTGTTATCATTGGAACCAAGCCATTATTGTGATGAAAGATCACCCGTTAGCGAAACGTAGTCTAATTTCAATTGAAGAACTCTCAAAATATCCGTTAGTCAGTTATGATTTTTCAAATGATGGTTCAGATTTAAATCAAGCTTTTACACGAGCACATCAGACTCCGAATATCGTTTTTAGCACAACAGATGCTGATTTAATTAAAACCTATGTTAAATTAGGGGTAGGCGTTGGCATTGTGGCAAAAATGGCTGTAAATAATACGTCAGATGATGATTTGGTCGTACTGAATGCTGGGCATATTTTTCCTTACAGTACCACCTATGTTACTTTTGCTCGCTCATTATTTTTACGTGGCTATATGTATGATTTTATTCATCAGTTTTCTTCTCATCTGAATCGACAAACAGTTGATAAACTTATGCTAAGTGAAAACAATAGTGATGTATTAGCAATGTTTAATGGAATAAAATTGCCAGTTTGTTAAGTAAGCCTATTTTTTTTTGCTAATTGAAAAGTAACATAAAGCGCGATAGGGATCGCACTTTATTGGTTTTTACTATTTATGCCTTGCTTTTAAAATACCAATGACATCTTGTAAAGATAGATTCTGATCTTGAAGTAAAACTAATAAGTGATAAATGAGATCTGCTGATTCATTTTTTAGCTCTTCACGGTCATGAACAGTTGCTGCAAGAGCCGTTTCGACGCCTTCTTCTCCCACTTTTTGCGCAATACGTTTAGTGCCATCGTGATAGAGTTTTGCTGTGTATGACGATTTCGGATCGGCATTCTTGCGCGCAGCAAGTAATTGTTCTAACTCAAATAAAAATCCCCACTCCGTTTTAGCACCCACAAAACAACTGTTAGCACCTGTGTGACAAGTTGGTCCTATTGGATCGGCTAAAATAAGCAGGGTGTCATTATCGCAATCGGCAGTGATATTGATTACATTTAGATAGTTACCAGAAGTTTCACCTTTTGTCCAAATACGTTGTTTAGTTCTTGAGTAAAAGGTTACTTTACCACTACTTTGTGTTTGCGTTAATGCCTCTTGATTCATATAACCCAGCATCAAAACATCGCCAGAAATATAATGCTGAATAATAACTGGCATCAAATTATCTACTTTTTGCCAATCTAATTGTTGTGAATTTAATTTCGTATTGCAATTTTGAGTTAACATAATCGAATATCTACTCCATATTGTGCCAAATAGTGTTTTAGTTCAGCAATGTTAATAATTTGCTTATGAAAAACAGATGCTGCCAATGCGCCATCCACTTCAGCTTCGTTAAATGCCTGCAAAAAATGTTGCATAGTGCCTGCGCCACCCGAAGCAATTATAGGAACACGGCATACTTCACGAACTGCTTTAAGTTGAGCAATATCGTACCCATTGCGAACACCGTCTTGATTCATCATGTTAAGCACAATTTCACCAGCACCACGTTTTTGTACCTCTTGTACCCAGTCAAGCGTGTTCCACTTAGTTGCAACTGTACGTTTTTCATCGCCCGTGAATTGGTAAACATGATAATTGTGTGATTCTTGGTCATACCATGTATCAATACCCACTACAATACACTGCACACCATAACAATCGGCAAGTTCAGTAATTAAATGAGGGTTAGCTAATGCGGGCGAATTAATTGAGATTTTATCGGCACCAAAGGTTAATATTTGCCCCGCATCTTCAACTGTTTTTATCCCACCAGCAACACAAAAGGGAATATCAATGACTTCGGAGACTTTTGCCACCCAACTTTTATCAACTACACGGACGTCTGACGAGGCGGTAATATCATAAAAAACCAGTTCATCAGCCCCTTCTTGTGCATAACGTTTAGCTAAAGGTACAATATCACCAATAATTTCATGATTGCGAAACTGCACGCCTTTAACTACTTGACCATCACGGACATCTAAACAAGGAATTATCCTTTTTGCCAGCATGAAATTGCCTCCTGAACAGTAAATTTTTCTTCAAGTAATGCCCGACCTACAATCACACCAGCAACACCACTGTCTTTAAGCGCTTTGACATCACTTAACTGACCAATGCCACCTGAAGCCTGAAAGGCAATTTGTGGGTATTTTTGGCTGATTTGCTGATACAATTTAACGTTTGATCCGCTAAGTGTGCCATCCTTAGAGATATCAGTGCACAGTACGTGCTTTAAACCGAACGGTAGGTAATCATCAATCACTTGTTCTAAGGTTTGGTTGGAATCTTCTTGCCAACCATGAATAGCAACATGTTTTTCTCCATCAGCATTAATGCGTACATCAAGTGCTAATACCAACCTTTCTTCGCCATATTTTGTAAACCACTGTTTGACTAATTCGGGTTGTTTAATGGCGGTTGAGCCAATAACCACTCGCGCAGCACCCGCTGATAGTAATGCTTGTACATCTTTTTCTATGCGAATCCCTCCACCAACTTGGATTGGCACTTGTACTGCATTAATCAATGTTTGTATTAACGAAATCTGACGTGCTTTTGGATCTTTTGCACCAGTTAAGTCCACAAGATGTAATAATTTAGCACCTTGTTTTTCATAATCTTGCAATCGTAAAAGGGGATCATTTCCGTAATCACGTTTTTGTTCATAATCACCTTGATGTAAGCGCACAACTGATCCATCAATTAAATCAAGTGCAGGTATTATTGTGGGCAAAGTAATCATGATTACATCTCCAAAAAGTTTTTGAGTAATGTGGCGCCGGCCCAGCCAGAACGCTCGGGATGAAACTGCACGCCGTAAAAGTTGTCTTTTTGTACGGCAGCGGTAAAGCTTTCGCCGTAACTGGTTTCTGCTATTGTTGCTGAGCATAATGGCATCGCGTATCCATGTACAAAGTAAAAATAAGCATCATCAGGAATATCTCGAAATAGATGATGTCCGGCTTTTGGTTTGACTTGATTCCAACCCATATGTGGTAAAGGTAGTCCACAATCAGGAATTTTTACCACATTTTCAGGAATAATCCCTAGTGTATGCACATGGCCTTCGTTACTATAATTTGCTAAAAGTTGCATACCAAGGCAGATCCCTAACACAGGTTGGGTACAAACTTTTATCAACTCAATTAAATTGCGTTCTTTTAAATTTTGCATAGCGGCTTTTGCTGAACCCACTCCCGGTAAAAACAGTTTATCAGAGTTAAGTACCACATCAGGCTCAAGACTAATTATTGGCTCATAACCTAATCGTTGCACAGCATATTTAACCGATGAAAGATTAGCACAGCCAGTATCGAGAATGACTATATTCATTTATAATACCCCTTTTGAGCTTGGTAAACGGTCACCGTCAATTTTTATGGCTTGTTTTAAGGTTCGCGCAAAGGCTTTAAACAAACTTTCTACTTTGTGATGATCGTTATCGCCTTCTGTTTCAATATGTAACGTGATACCCATTGCATAGCTCAGAGAGTAAAAGAAATGCTCTACCATTTGTGTGCTCATATCGCCGACTTTTTGGTGAGTAAATTCTGCTTTAAATTTAAGGTACGGCCTACCCGAAATATCTATTGCGCACTTAGCTAGGCACTCATCCATAGGAATAACAGAAGCATATCGAGTAATACCTCGCTTATTATTCAGTGCTTTTTTTAGTGCCTCACCTAAAGCAAGTCCTGTATCTTCAATTGTATGGTGATCATCAATATGTAAATCGCCATCGACTTGGATATTGAGTTTAATTCCACCATGGGTAGCAATTTGATCAAGCATATGATCAAAAAAGCCAATTCCTGTATTAATTTGGCTACCACCTTGGCGATCGAGCCAGACCTCGACTAATATCTTGGTTTCTTTGGTATTACGCTCAACTTTAGCATAACGATTAACCTCTGTTAACTGTTGGGCAATTTCATTCCAATTGAGATTTTCAGGATGATAGCGTAATCCTTTTATTTGCATATTTTCAGCAAGTTGAATATCGGTGAGTCTATCACCAATAACATAACTGTTTTGTGTATCTAACTTACCACTGATAAGATAAGGTAAAACTAATTGAATTTTAGGCTTACGGCACTCGCAATTATCCTCAGGAAAATGAGGGCAAATTAGAACATCTTCAAAATTAACACCTTGTGATTTAAAAATTTGCATCATAAGGTTATGTGGGCCATCAAAATCTGCTTGTGGATAGCTACTTGTACCTAGTCCATCTTGATTGGTGACCATGACTAATTTATACCCTGCTGATTGTAGTTTCAACAGAGCAGGGATTACGTTGGGTTCAAAAGCTAATTTGTCAAAACGATCAACCTGAAAATCAATAGGTGGCTCGGTAATTAGTGTGCCATCTCGATCAATAAATAAGTATTTTTGTAACATGATTACTCCTATTTTATCGTTTTGAGTGCTGAAATTACCGCCTCGCATTCAGCTTGAGTGCCAATGGTAATGCGAATCATATTTTGTTGTCCAATTACTTTGCTTTGATCTCGTAAAATAATTCCTTGATTCCATAAGGTGTTAAATACTTCTTTATTATCTTGAAATTTAACACATAAGTAGTTGGATCGACTTGGGTAAACTTTTTCAACAATCGGTAGTTGAGATAATTGGTTGGTAAACTTCTCTTTTTGCTTATTTAAATTGATCACATGTAATTTCATGGTATTAATACCATCTTTACTCAGCGCTTGTGTTGCAATATCGGCCACGGGCGTTGCAAGTGGATAAGGCGCAATGACTTTTTGCAGTGCAGCAATCACTGCTTTATTGGCAATAGTAAAACCGCAACGTAATCCTGCTAACGCAAACGCTTTAGATAAGGTACGCAAAATCACTAAATGTGGATAATTAGCAAGCCAACTAACGACTGATGATTCGGGTGAAAATTCAATATAAGCTTCATCAATGATAACTAATGCACGATCTTTAGCTATATCAAGTAACATCTTAATATCATCAGGATTGATTAAATTACCTGTAGGATTATTAGGTGAGCAGACATAGATCAGTTTTACTTTATCAAGATTTTGTTTTATTCCTTGAAGATCGAGCTGCCAATCTGCTGTTGTTGGAACGGTTTTGGTTTCTATTCCAAGTGTTTCAGCACTAACTTGATACATACCATAAGTTGGCGGACAATATAAAATACTATCTTGAGTAGGCTCACAAAAAGCACGCATTAATAACTCAATGGCTTCATCTGCTCCTCGGCTCACAATGACTTGTTCTGGCGTAACACCAACATATTGAGCGTAACGGTTGATAACCTTTTCTGGTTGTGGTTCAGGATAACGGTTTAGGCTTTGTTCCTTTAACTCAAAATGCGGTGCAACGGGAAATTCATTGGCATTTAACCACACATCGCCATTACCACCAATTCGACGAGCAGATTGGTATGGCGTCAGTTTTTGTACATTTTTTCTAACAAGTTTATTGATATCCATATTAATTACCTTATTTATTTTCTGCTTGTAATGCCGCTAAGCGGAGTGTTACGGCTTGTTTATGTGCAGTAAGTTGTTCAGCTTCGGCCATAAGCTCAACAGCGTTACCTATCATTTTTAAACCCTCTGGCGTTAATTTTTGCACGGTCATACGCTTTTGAAAATCAGCAAGTCCAAGACTAGAATATGTTGCGGTATAGCCATAAGTAGGTAGTACATGATTGGTTCCTGATGCGTAATCTCCTGCTGATTCTGGTGACCAATTCCCTAAAAATACTGAGCCAGCACTAGTGATTTTTTCAACTAACTCATCCGCATTAGATGTTTGAATAATCAAATGTTCTGGTCCGTAGCAATTACTGATATTGACACATTCATCTAAATTGCTAGTCACAATTAAACGACTTTCTTGTAAGGCTTTTTCGGCAATGTTTTTGCGCGATAGATTGGCTAGTTGTTTATCAACTTCGATCGATACTGTTTGAGCTATTTTCTCATCTGGCGTTAACAAAACGACTTGCGAATCTGGGCCATGTTCCGCTTGTGATAACAGATCGGCGGCAATAAAAGCAGGATTTGCCGAACTATCAGCAATGACTAGCACCTCAGAAGGGCCAGCAGGCATATCAATAGCAGCACCATCTAAACACTGGCTTACTTGGCGTTTCGCTTCGGTGACATACGCATTACCAGGTCCAAAGATTTTCGCCACTTTAGGTACCGATTCTGTACCAAATGCCATAGCAGCAATAGCTTGAGCTCCTCCAAGTTGATAAATTTCTGTCACTCCACAAAGTTCAGCTGCATATAATATTTCATCAGCAATCGGAGGAGGAGAACATAAAATCACTTTACGGCAACCCGCAATTTTAGCAGGGGTCGCAAGCATTAATACGGTTGATAATAAAGGTGCTGAACCACCTGGAATATAAAGTCCAACAGAATCAATTGGGCGAGTTACTTGTTGGCATTTTATTCCTGGCATTGTTTCAACCGTAATGGTTTGTTGGATTTGTGCTTGGTGAAACTTCTTAATATTAGCAACGGCAAGTTGCATAGCTTGTTTTAATTCAGGGTTAACTCGACTGCTTGCCAATTTGACTTTATCTTGAGTTAGTTTAATTTGCTTAATTTGAACTTTATCATACTTGCTACTAAGCGCTTTTAATGCTTGATCCCCATTTTGTTTAACTTGTGCCAAAATGTCAGCCACTGCTTTGCTAATTGATTCAGAAGAGCTAATTGCCGGTCGAGTTAATAATGTTGCTTGTTGTTCATTAGTACATTGTTGCCAATAAGAGAGTTTCATATTTTTACTCCATCATTTTTTCAATTGGTAATACAAGAATTGAGCTTGCTCCTAACGCTTTTAGTTTTTCCATGGTTTCCCAAAAGAGCGATTCAGTGCTGACCATATGTAATGCAACTCGATTTTGTTCACCAGTTAACGGTAAAATGGTTGGATTTTCAGCACCAGGGAGTAAAGCAACAACATCATCTAAAACCGCAGTTGGAGCGTGTAACATAATATACTTTGATTCTCGAGCTTGGATCACTCCTTGAATTCGAGTCATAATTTTATCTATTAATGCTTGTTTGATTGTAGACATTTCACCTTGTCGTTGAATTAGACAGGCCTTTGATTGATAAATGACTTCTATCTCTTTAAGCCCGTTTGCTTCAAGTGTTGCTCCACTGGAAACTAAATCACAAATCACATCAGCAAGCCCAGCTCGTGGCGCAACTTCGACCGAACCATTAAGCAAACAGGTTTTAAAAGTCACATTATATTGAGCAAGATAGCGACGTAGTAGGTGAGGGTAAGTTGTGGCAATTCGCAAATCATTTAAACATTCAGGCCCCGTATAATCAAAATCACGAGGCGCTGCAATCGACAAACGGCAGCCACCAAAGTCTAAATTGCGTAATTTTTTGAATTGTGGATTTTCGCCTTCGGCTTGCCTATCTAATACTTCTTCTTCTAGTACATTTTCGCCAACAATACCAATATCGACAACACCATCAATAACCAGCCCAGGTATGTCATCATCACGAACTCGTAAGATATCAATTGGCATATTTTCAGCAAAGGCAATTAAGCGTTGTTCTTGAAGATTTATTTTAATGCCACATTGAGCCAGTAACTTTTTTGACTCATCGCTTAAACGACCTGATTTTTGCATCGCAATGCGTAAACGCGAATTATCTAACATAATATTCTCCCATCTATCCAAAAAATTTATAAATTACAAAAAAAAAACCCCCGGAAGTTTGATCTTCCGAGGGTTTTCTATTTGCTTTTGCGATATTACCGGAAGACCAATGTCTTCCAGCACCAATCGCCCGAAGACTATTCAGGAATGATGGTGATGATGATGTTTAGTGATAAAATTAGTAACAAAAACGCAAAAACAAATCATAAAATAATAACCTTCAATTGAGTTAATAATTAAATCTACTGAACAAAATATAACATAAATTGTTTACTCGCAACTGTTTTTTGTTCTTTATTAACAAAATTCGTGTTCATTCTTAGCACATGGGGGGAGTCGTTTACTTAAATTTGAGATAATCAGTTATTTTCACGCTTAAATGGTATATAATCCTGAATATTTTTTACAACTGTATAACATTAAATAATTTGTTGTAGTTGATGATTAATTTTGTATCGACAATATTGTTCAATTTCTTCTAAAAATAGCGTTAATCTTTCATCAATAAAGCAACTTTTTATCATATAACACCCATCGCCTGTAATTTTATAAAACTCGATAATCTCGTTAAACGATTTAACCCTATTTTCAAATGCTCTAAATTGGTTGGAATCCATATAAATGGTGATAAATTGCAGGTTGCTGATTTTTTCTTTGATAGTAAACTTTTCGATAATGTGATTAGCGTGCAGTTCTTGAACTCGCTGCCCAACAGCTTGCCCTGTTAAAAATACTTTTTCGCCAATCTCTTTCCATGATTGACGGCTGTTCTTTTTCAATTCATCTAAAATAGCTCGATCTTTTTTATCCATTTTTCATTTTGAAAGCGAATAATAGCAAAGGCTTTCAGTCTACTATGTTATGCGTTACTCAATTATTACATAATTATAAATAGAAAGATAACAAAGGAGAAAAAAGATGAAACAGGCATTAGTGATTATTGATGTCCAAAATGACTATTTTCCAGAAGGTAAATTTGCCTTAGTTAATACCGAATCTACATTAAAAAATGTTCTAAAATTACAGCAATATTTTAGATTAAAACAGTTACCCATCTATTATATTCAACATACAAAATCTGATCCTAATGCTAACTTTTTTGTTAAAGGAAGTAATGGCGCTGAAATTCACTCTAGCCTATTACCTGTTAACGATTTACATGAATATATTATAGAAAAAAATTTTCCCAATAGCTTTTATCAAACCAATTTACAACAAAAATTACAGCAAGAAAGCATAGAACAATTAGTTCTTTGCGGCATGATGAGTCACATGTGTGTTGATTCAACTACCCGCTACGCTTGCGAACTAGGTTATCAGCCTATTTTAATTCATAATGTTTGCACAACGCGAGATCTTGAATTTAATGATCAAATCCTTCCTGCTCAAATGGTACATAATGGTTTTATGTCGGCATTGACGGGATTTGCATCAGTAATAAGTGCTGATGCATTTATTCATATGAAATAAAATATTAGTAAAACTAGCTTTTTTGATAGGTATGTATACAAAATGCTACGCCATATCAAATGGTATAAAGCGATTGGGAAAAATTAGGTGTTGATAGAAACAAAAAACTAATAAAATCGTTTTTATCAGAAAATCAAAATGTTAAGTTGGAATTCAAATTGTACTTTAAAAATGAAAAGCAACTTTAACAGTTGCTTTTCATTGCAAATTCGGCTAACTATTTAATTGCTTTTGCCACAATTTCTTGCGCTTCTTGTTGAAGCGTACTTAAATGTTCGTTGCTTATAAAACTTTCAGCATAAATTTTGTAAGCATCTTCGGTTCCTGAAGGGCGAGCGGCAAACCAACCGTTTTCTGTAATCACTTTAAGCCCACCAATTGGTGCATTATTAGCAGGTGCAGTCGTTAGGCATTGAGTAATTTTTTCGCCAGCTAGGTTGTCGGTAGTTAATTGACTTGCATCAAGTTTCGCTAGTTTTTGTTTTTCATTAAACGAGGCTGGCGCTTGAATTCGCCCATAATAAGAAACACCAAATTTTTCTTCCAACTTTTGATATTGTTCTTGTGGATTTTTACCCAATTTAGCTGTCATTTCGGCCGCTAATAAGCATAAAATAATCCCATCTTTGTCGGTCGTCCAAACTTTACCGTTGGTTCTTAAAAATGAGGCGCCAGCACTTTCTTCGCCAGCAAAGCCTAGTTTACCTTGGTAAAGCCCATCAGCGTACCATTTAAAGCCAACTGGGTATTCTAAGTATTTTTTGTTTAAGCTATTGGCTACTCGATCAATCATTGAGCTTGTGACTAGCGTTTTACCAATGGCGATATCTTTATGCCATTGAGGGCGATTTTGGAACAAGTAATTTACACAAGTAGAAAGATAGGCATTTGGGTTCATTAGCCCTGTAGGGGTCACTATACCATGCCGATCAAAATCAGTGTCGTTGCCAAAGGCTAAATCAAATTGGTCTTTTAATTTTAATAATCCAGCCATTGCCCAACGGCTTGAGCAGTCCATTCTGATCACTTCATCATGATCTAGGTGCATAAAACTAAATGTTGGATCGATGTTGTTGTTAACAATATTTAAGTTAATACCATATTTTTCGGCAATTCTAGGCCAATAAGTAATACCAGCACCACCCAATGGATCAACACCAATTTTTAGTGATGATGATTTGATGAGAGATAGATCAAGAATGTTTTCAAGATCGTTAATATAATCGGTTTCGTATTCTTTCGTATGGATATAATTTGAATGTATTGCTTTGTCTACGCTGATGCGTTTTACACCATTTAGTTTATTTTTTAGTAATTCATTAGCACGGTTTTCTATTTGCTTTGTAATATCAGTATCTGCAGGACCACCATTAGTTGGATTATATTTTATTCCGCCATCTTCAGGTGGGTTATGTGATGGCGTAATTACGATGCCATCGGCAAGCTGGGAATGTTTGCCTTGGTTATAGGTTAAAATAGCATGTGAAATCACTGGCGTTGGTGTATAGCCCCAATCACGAGCCATAACCACAGTTTGTTCATTAGCAACAAAAACTTCAATAACTGATTTTAATGCAAGTTCTGAAAGTGCATGGGTGTCTTGACCAATAAAGCATGGACCAGTAATGTTATTGGCTTTGCGGTATTCGGCAATGGCTTGAGCAACGGCTAATATATGAGCTTCATTAAATGTACCTTTGTTGGAACTGCCACGATGACCAGACGTACCAAAAATGACTAATTGGCTAGCATTATCCGTATCAGGTTGGATTTGGTAATAGTTATTTTTTAAGGCTTCAACATTAATAAGATCCGATGCTTGTGCTAGCATTCCTGCGCGGCTTTGCTTGGCCATTTTTTACTCCTCTTTCATAAACTAATATTTTATAATGGCTAAAAACATGAATTGATTGAGTTTATATCGTGTTTTTAACGCTATATATGTTTTTATTTAACCTGTTAGGTAAAAAAGCGTTGGTAACTTGGTTTATCATTGTTTCAGATATGCCCATGTCACTCATTATCGATTCAATAATATACATTTTTCTGGCAGTATTGGTATTACTAATAACCCAATAAGGTGTGCCAGTAATTTCGCGAGGTTTGGTATTTTTACCCGATGTTTCGAGTGATAACTTGTCTTTTGCAAGATATTGTCGTTTGCTACCATGCAATGAAGTGGCGGCAATAGCAAAAAGTGCTGGATTATAGTTATATAAGGCACTAAGTAATAATATAAAACGACTAATAATGGATTTTTCGTTTGTAAAAGTGCTGCTAGTTAATAAATCATTAAAAAGAGGATAATGATTTTCTTTTTTTACGCTAGTTCGTTGTTTTGCCAATCCAGATTGGTTTATATTTAACAAACGTCGTAATATACTTGATGCGTCTTCACCAATGTGTTTAGTTTGGCCAGCAATAAATTGGTATAATTCTTCGTCGATTTCGATAGTTTTCATTATGTTACATATGCCTATTAAATTATTTTACGGAACATCCTAAAGCAGGAACTTTGCCAAGGTGTGAATCATTTGCTGTTTTATTATCTAAACAACCACCTGATGGTTGCTCAAAAGCAGCGCTATCTGTTTTTTGTGGCGCTTGATTTACATCATGACAGGCAGTTATCATAACTGATAATATTACTTGAAAAAATAACCGTTTCATATATTCATTATATGCTTAATAAAATATTGCGCTGAGTATAACCTAACTTAGGCATAAATTGTATTGGCTATTGATAAAATAATGAAAATGCTATTGTTGTTTTTCAAAAACAATATTATCCTAAACAATGTATAACGAGTTTATACGAACATTACATGAGGAATTAATTATGAAAAAAATCGTCACATTAACTATTTTAGCTGCACTTATATCTGGATGTAGCAATAGTGATCTCCATTCTGGCGATGTATATACGGCTGATCAAGCAAAACAAGTTCAACAAGTGAGTTATGGTACAGTTGTTTCTGTACGACCAGTTAAAATTCAAGCTAATGCGTCAAATGGTAAGAGTGAAAACGTAGCGGGTACTTTAGGTGGTGCTGTTCTAGGTGGTGTTTTAGGCAATACCATTGGTGATGGCACTGGTCGTGTGTTAGCAGCTGCTACAGGTGCTATTGGTGGTGCAATTTTGGGCGATGCAATTCAAAATAAAGCCAACCAAGCTGAAGGGGTTGAATTAGAAATTAAACAGAATAAGGGATCAAATATTGTTATTGTTCAAAAAGGTTCTCCTAACGATTTCTTTGTTGGTCAACCTGTTCGTTTAGTGACTAACGGTAAGCAAATTAGCGCTTCACCTCGTAGTTTTAAAAATTCAATAAAATAAGAGTTTTTAATTTTTAATAAATTGCATGTCATTTTTGATTGAATTTTGCTCATCTTTATGGTGAGCAAAATGTTAATTTTACTCGTTTTTTGTAGTTATTTTTTATCATGCATTCCTAATCTGCAACAAATATTTGCCTGTCTAAGCGCTAACGTATAAACTCACCACAAATTTTAATGTGATAAGGAGTAATAAAGTAATGCGTATATTACATACCATGATCCGCGTTGGCGATCTACAACGTTCCATTGATTTTTATACTCGTATAATGGGAATGCGTGTGTTAAGAACCAGTGAAAATACTGAATACCAATATTCATTAGCTTTTGTTGGCTATGGTGATGAAACTACCAGTTCAGTTATTGAGTTAACTTATAACTGGGGTACGGATCAATATGAACATGGTTCGGCATTTGGTCATATTGCAATTGGTGTTGATGATGTAGCTAAAATGTGCCATGACGTGAAACAAGCAGGCGGTAAAGTTATTCGTGAAGCCGGACCTGTAAAAGGGGGCACAACTATTATTGCTTTTGTTGAAGATCCTGATGGCTATAAGTTAGAGTTAATTCAAAACGATCAGGCCGATAGAGGATTAGGTCATTAATTTATTCTATCAATGATATCGCACTGATATTTAGGCGATATCATATATGTTTTAATTTGAATGGTTTGCCAATAAATCTGCTAATAATTGTTTATTGATAACAGTTTGTTTTGATTGCTCTAAACTAGCTGTGGTAATTATTGCGCTTAAGGCATTTAACGATATATTAAAATCGTCATTGATAATGACATAGTCATACTCGTTATAATGCGAAATTTCAGCCTGTGCTTTTTTCATTCGTTTGGCAATGATATTATTGTCATCTTGCCCACGCTTTACTAGCCGATTTTCAAGCTCTTTTAGTGAGGGTGGTAATATAAATATACTTTTTGCATCAGGCATTTTTTTGCGTACTTGCCTAGCACCTTGCCAATCAATATCTAAAAAAACATTAGTCCCTTGCGATAGGCTTTGCTCGATTTCGGCTTTAGATGTGCCATAATAATGGTCAAAAACGTTAGCATATTCAACAAATGCCTGCTTGGCAATTAATGATTCAAAGTGCTCATGATCCACAAAATAATAATGCTCGCCATGTGCTTCACCGGGGCGAGGTGTGCGTGTTGTATGCGAAATTGATACTTTGGCTGGGTGCAAATTACTTTGGGAAAGGTAAGCTTGAATTAAACTTGATTTACCAGCACCACTTGGCGCTGAAACAATAAATAGAGTTCCTGTATACATAGATTGGTTTATCACTTTTAATAAATAAATGCTTTTTAATTGTCAAAGATGCTTTTGTAAATATTATAGCAAAATAAAAAAATAGATAGAGTTCTATATCTATTTTTGATATTGGATCGTGCAATTTTTATTACTTATCATTACTTTTTGCGATTTAGGTAAAATTATTTTACAAACATCGTTTAACACACGGTAGTTAACCAAGTTTTGTTACAAATTAATTATTGCATTGATTTGATTATGCTAACATTAGCTATTTGCTTAGCTCCGTATAAATTGACCGTGTCAACGAGTGCTCTTTATGTACAAACTCTTTATGGTATGCCTAATCAGGGAAAAATGGTGGTAGGATTATTTATTATATCAAACCTAAAGTCGTTGAAGATAAGTATTGTTATGGCGATAAGATTTATGTCAGACCTAACCTTGAAAAAATTTAAATAGGTGTGTTTTTGCAAAATCGAAAATATCGCAAATCAATGAATAACTCATTGCATTTATTTTTATATTCAAGCAAACTGCTGATACTTTGCGCTTATTGATAATTTACGATAATACAATGTTTATTTTTAGGTGGTTGTTATGTCATTAACATTTAAAGATGGAGTTTATGCCTGTATTCCAACATTATTGGGTTACATCGGTATTGGTATTGCGGCTGGAGTTGTGGGCAAATCAGCAAACTTGTCAGTATTTGAAGTTACGTTGCTGGCTATCATCGTTTATGCTGGTGCAGCACAATTTATTATTGCTGGATTAATGATGGTAGCGACACCCATTTCGGCCATTATTTTTACTACTTTTTTAATTAATTCACGTCATTTCTTAATGAGCATGGCAACAGCCCCCATTTTTCGCAAGTTTTCGCTATTTAATAATATTGGTATTGGTAGCTTATTGACTGACGAAAGTTTTGCTGTTGCTATGAATGCTATTGCTAATAAAGAGCCTATTAACGCAGCTTGGATGCATGGACTTAACTTAACCGCTTATACTACTTGGATTTTATCTTGCTTATTGGGTGCTTTAATTGGTGAATGGTTACCCGATCCTGCTCTGTTCGGTTTAGATTATGCTCTAGTAGCCATGTTTATTGGTTTGTTATATTTGCAATTAATTGGTGATAAAAGTAAGCATTTTAAAAATCGAATTTTAGCAATGCTAACGGTTGCGATTACGCTTATTTTGTTAATGCGCTTTGTATCTCCTGAAATGGCTATTTTAATCAGTACGCTTATCGGTTGTTTTATGGGGATGGTAATGGAGCGTGATGTATGACAATGTATAGCTTATTAATTATTTTCGGTTGTGGGTTAGTGACTTGGTTGCCGAGAATTATTCCATTTTTATTGGTTCGGAAATTGCAGCTACCTAATAGTGTAATTCAGTTTTTGTCGTATGTACCTTTATGTATTTTAACTGCACTGTTTGTGCAAAATTTATTTTTAGCAAAACAAGGACAGTTTCCTACTTTTAATATAGAGTATTGCTTAGCAACAATTCCAACTGTCATTATTGCTTTTGTAACCAAAAATTTAATGTGTATTGTGGTTGCTGGTATATGCTTTATGGCGTTAATTCGTTACTTTATTGTTTGATTTTACGTTATTCGATAATTAATTTCTAATTACGATGTATAAAGGCTATTTTAAGCACAAATAAAAAACAGGGCATTTGCCCTGTTTTTTATTTGTGCGCTTTTATGTTCTTTCTTTTGGTTCTAGCTTATTTATCGACTTTAATAACTTTTCTGCCTCATTGGTTTGGCCTAATTGATTAAAACTATCGGCTACCGCTTTTTGATAAGTAATATTATTTAAGATGGCTCGGGGTTGTGAGTGCCACCATTTTACTAGCGCTTGAGGATCATCGCTAGCTGAAAGTTGTTTAATTCGGCCAATATAGGCTGTTTGTTTAAGCTGATCTAATCGCAATTCGCTATACGCTTTAGCTTTATACATTGCTGGCAATAGGTCTATGATTGCTTGATAATCGCCCATTTCGTAATAAAGTTGATCAGCTAGTCTAAGCACTTCACCATTGCGTGGTTTTTCGTTTAATAGTTGATTCAATGTCATTCTTGCAGCAGTGTATTCGTGGTTTTTTATTTGTAAGCGAATCTGTACCAATTGAAAGGTAAATAAATCTTTTGATTGGCAACTTTTAGCAGCTTGCTCAAGAGATTGATTTGCTTCAATTAATTCATTATTATTGATTTGAGCTTGGGCTGCAAGTAAATACGATAAAGTGATATTTTTTGCCCCTTTAGCGCTTTTTACAAAAAGTTTAGCAGCTTGCTTATAATCGCCCTCAAGCAATAAGGTTTGTGCTTGTTCAATGCGTTTTATTGATTTTTTTGGTGAATGTAAGCTTAGCCAATTGCCTAATACCGTTTTAGAACTAAATATTTTACTAAAAAAACAATAAATTAGGTAAAGGAAAAGCAACCCAATTAATTCAAATATCATAAATGAATTAAACGACATGCTAATACGATAATTAGCAAATTCAAATACCGCTGAGCCTTGCTGCCCTTGTAATAATGGTCCAAGAAACAATCCACCAACTAGCACTAAGAAAATAATTAGTATTTTTATCATCATTATTCTCCTATTTTGCTAACATTGAACGAACACGGGTTTGCATCAGTTTTTCAAGCTCGCCGATGCTAGCTAGGTCTTCTGGGACATTTTGATTACTGATAGACTGATTTTGTAAACTTTCAAGTTCATTAATGAATGCTTTCACGCTTGGCGCATTACCATCAAAATAGGCATTAACCCAAATAGCTGCATCGCTAAGTGCTCGTTGGTAAATAAGTTCTTGATGTCTTGGTACTGCTTGTGCTGCAATCAATAGGCGGAAACGAATATTTTCTCGCAGGTAGAGTGATTGTTCTAAACTCAGTGGTGCTTTTAAAATTTGGCATTTTGTGATTTGTTTTTCATTTTTGCCAGCTTGTTCTAAGCATGCTTTAAAATTGTTATCTTTATCGTCAAGTTTTTCAATAGTAATGAATTTATCCATAAAGGTCTTAGCACTGCTTAACAAATTGCTGGACCACTCACTAATTGATGATGATAACTCATTATTATTGTTATCAACTACATTATTAGAATTCGCCTGTACAGTATTGCTTGTGGTATCAACATTTTGGGATTTACCATTATAGTTGTTTACATTTGTAGTATCTTCGCTATATAGCGTCATACCAAGGTCAATATCTTTATAATTGCCAACTAAAGGTAATTCGGTAAGTGATTCTGACAGACCAATTAAGTTAATAATAATACCATCGGTATCAATAAAGCTTACTTGAGCGAGCGAATTGATATCTTTACCAATAGCTTGCCTTGCAGGTAGTAAGCTTGGATCTTCAGCTTGTACAAGGCTTTGATCTGCACTTTTTAGTAGTAATCGTGCTGATGTGTAATCTTGGTCATTCCATATTTTACGACCTGCTAAATGTACTAAATAATTTGCTTGTGAAATTAACCAAACATTGTGATCGGTGGTGGACATAGCAGCTAAGCGTTCATTAATTTTTTGCAAGTTTTGTTCGGTAAGTTTTAATGAATCATTAAATTGATTGCTTAATTGCTGTTGCTTTTCTTGCTGATCGTCAAGCTCACGCTTAACACGCTGTTCTAACGAGTTAAATTGTTGGTTTTGCTTATTGATTGCATCGTTAATACTATCTTGTAAATCATTGGTGATGCTTTGTTTTGTTGTTTGTTTTAAATTTGCCAATTCAGTTTGCAATGTCGAAATGACCTTTTTTTGCTGCTTAATTTGCTGATGACCATAATAAAAACCAAAACCACTTAAGCAAACGGTTAATGCTATAGCAATTATCGATAGCTTTGAAGTAGGGGTACAGCTACTGTTGGCGTTGTTGTTAATTGACTTGGGTTGAGCCTTAGATTCTACAGGTGGATAAGGTTGTGGGTCTGTTGAATTTCTTTTGTCTTCTTTCATAGTCTTATTTGCTTCATTTTGAGTCGCAGTTGTTGAGGGTTGGCTAAATGAAGTTGTGTTTATTGTTGATAGTGTTGCATTGGCGCCATAGTATTTTGGTGGCATAAATGACCTCATTTAGATTTATTAGAAATTTATATTGGCATTATGACACAGAGTTAATCTCGTTTTAAATAAATTTTGATTATTCTTTTATTGAAAAAAGATCATATACTATTTTTAAGTAGCTTGTTTATTATTAAATTGAGTTGATTTTATTTTTAGATTCACAACAGCCGGCTCGAAGTCGAGTACCATTTTTCTCAGTATTTATTGATCATTCATCTTGTACCTTTAATGGTTTTACTTGGCATATAAACATCGTATTAATCTATTTTTATTATGTCGTTATAGCATGGTTTATCGTTACAGCCTCAAACAGATTTTGATTATTGGCACTATTGACTAGTAGAATTTTTTGCCATTTAAGTTGTTTGGCTTTTGCAAAGATTCGTTGGCTTGTGACAACAAGATTAACCTGCATTTTATGTTTAAGATTGCTATATAACTCAAGTTGGATTAAGTGTTCTAGGCTGGTAATAATGATGATTTGGTTTTCAGTATTTCTAGAGAATATATTCGATGGATAGTTGATTGGCTTGCGATCATAACACGCTATAGATTTAACCTTAGCTTTTCGATTTGTTAATGTTTGTGCTAATAATTGTCGTCCCGAATTGCCACATAAAATTAAAATGGTATGGTTTTGTACAGATTCTTGTTGAAGTTTTGCCAATAACCCTTCGCTATTTTCTTTTTCGGGATAGTTGATTTTAGCTGTAGTGAATTGGCTGAATAATTGTGCTGACTTTTTGCCTATTGCGTAATAACGAATGTTAGTTGGCAATATTAGATTTGAAAAATGTGCATTAATAACATGCGTAACTTGGGGTGAAACAATAATGACTATATCGTTGGGTACAAGATTATTGAATTGTTCTTGTAAATTTAGAAGCTCATTTCCTTGTGAGATTTTAAAAAATGGGAGATGCTGCGCTGGCAAGTTTGCTTGATTAAATAGTTGGGCAAGCTTTTCACCCTCTGGAGAGGGTCTGGTTACAAAAATCATTTTTGATGTAATTCCTGTAATATTGTTTTTGCACCTTGTTTTAACAGGCAATTTGCTAGCTCTTGTCCTAGCCTTTCTGCTTCGGTTAAACTACCAGTTAACGAGGCTTTGATTATGTTAGAACCATCAATGCATCCAACAAGACCCTCTAATAATAAGGTATTATTATTTAATTGACTATAGCAAGCAATGGGGACTTGGCAACCACCTTGTAAGGCTTTATTCATCGCTCTTTCAGCTTGGATACAAATGTGGCTATTTTTATCATCAAGCACTGAAAGAATATCTAATATTTGCTTGTCATTTGTTCTTGTTTCAATGCCAATCGCACCCTGTCCAACAGCAGGTAAAATTAAGCTGGTATCAATATATTGTTTGATTCTGCCATCTAATGCCAACCGTTTTAAGCCAACTGCAGCTAAAATAATTGCGTCATACTCATTATTGTCGAGCTTCGCTAAACGAGTGCCGACATTACCTCGAAGTTCTTTAATTTGTAAATGTGGATATTTAGCTCGCAATTGACATTGACGTCGTAAGCTTGATGTGCCAACCACTGCATTATTGGGTAGTTCATCTAGGTTTGAATATTTATTTGAAATAAACGCATCACGTACATCATCTCGTTTGCAAATTGTCGTGAGAGCTAGCCCTTCGGGAAACTCAGCAGGAATATCTTTTATCGAGTGGACAGCAATATCTGCTTCATTATTTAGTATTGCTTGTTCTAGTTGTTTAACAAAAAGACCTTTTCCTCCAATTTTTGATAGTGGGCTATCAAGTAATACATCACCTTTAGTTGTCATAGGGAGCAAATCCACCGTTAAATTTGGGTGAGCAGCTAATAGCTGTTGCTTAACAAAATTAGCTTGCCATAGAGCTAAAGGGCTTTTTCGTGTTGCAATGCGGATATTCAATTACAGTTTCCTATCTCTACAAATTATATACTTTTATTTGACTCAATTAATGAGTTTATTTTACAGCCTGAAAGGTTTGCAGTAGCTCGTTTCAGGCTATTTATTAGATTTAAGTGGTTATTATTATAGTTTGTCAACAAAACTCGTTGCGTAACCGATATAGTTAGCTGGGGTTAGCTGTTTTAATCGCATTTTTTCAGCTTCGGGCAACGCTAAAGAGTCGATAAATTGTTTAATGTCTTGTACATCAACACGTTTCCCTCTAGTTAATTCTTTTAATTTTTCGTAGGGTTTTTCTATTCCATAACGACGCATAACTGTTTGGATAGGCTCGGCAAGCACTTCCCAATTACAATTAAGCTCTTCAAGTAAATAAGCCTCGTTGACTTCAAGTTTATTTAACCCTTTTAAAGTTGATTGGTAAGCGATAATGGCATAGCCAATGCCAACTCCAAGATTACGTAAGACTGTTGAGTCAGTTAAATCGCGTTGCCAGCGAGAAATTGGCAATTTGCTGCCTAAATGCTTTATGATAGCATTGGCAAGCCCTAAGTTGCCCTCTGAGTTTTCAAAGTCAATCGGGTTAACTTTATGTGGCATTGTAGAAGATCCTATTTCACCTGCAATAGTCTTTTGCTTGAAGTGATTTAATGCAATATAGCCCCAAATATCACGATCAAAGTCGGTTAGAATGGTATTAAAGCGTGCTACACAATCAAAGAATTCTGCAATATAGTCATGAGGTTCGATTTGTGTGGTATAAGGATTCCATTTTAGTCCTAGCGAGTAGACAAAATCTTCACTGAATTTATGCCAATTTACTTGTGGATAAGCTACAATATGTGCATTATAGTTGCCTGTCGCTCCGTTAATTTTCCCCAGTATTTCAACCTCTTGTAACTGTTTTAACTGGCGTTTTAGGCGGTAAGCTACATTGGCAAATTCTTTACCGATTGTTGTGGGGGTAGCTGGTTGACCGTGTGTTCTTGAAAGTAGTGGTAAGTCCCGATAAGCTTTTGCTTGTGCGCTGATGTTATCAATTAGCTTATTCCAATAAGGGATTAAGATAGACTCTTTAGCTGTTTTTAGCATTAATGCATAAGATAAGTTGTTAATGTCTTCTGATGTGCAGGCAAAATGAATAAACTCATTGATTGCGTGTAATTCCTCGTTTGTGCTGACTTTTTCTTTTAAATAATACTCCACCGCTTTGACATCATGATTGGTTGTTTTTTCAATTTCTTTAATGCGATTTGCATCTTGTTCACTAAATTGTTCAATAATTTGGTTCAGATGATCGATAGCTGATTGGCTTAAGGCTGGAATTTCTAAAATATCTGCTTGTGAGGCTAATTTTTGTAGCCAACAAATCTCGACTTGGACACGGTATTTTAATAAACCATATTCGCTAAAAATGGTGCGTAATTCTCTTGTTTTTTCGCCATAACGCCCATCAATGGGTGAAAGGGCTGTAAGTGCAGATAATTCCATCGGTTTAACTCCGTTGCTATTTTGAAATATCAGTTATAAAGTGTAAGCTAGTTTGCTCAATTAATTTGCTCTAATAGCTGTTGTGCAGCGCTACAAATGCGCTTGCGGTTAAAAATAAGTTGAAAACGATTGCCACCAACTTGATACCATAAAATGGCGGATCGAACACAACCCAAAAGCGCTGTTCTTACTTTAGCTTGCACTAATGTGTTTTGCAAAAATTCGACTTTGCCAATCACTTTAATTTTAGTTGATATAGGGCTGATGATATCAGAATAAATTCCCGCTAAAGAATAAGATAGATCCTCAATATGCGCTCTAACAATTTCATCACTTATATCGGGATAAAGTGATGATATACGTTTTAATCGCTGATCTATCTTATCTAATGCGTCATTATTTTTTAGTAGTTTGCTTGTAATGCTAAGTGTGCCAAACAGGTAACGAATAATTTGGGTTTGTTCTTTTTGCCCCGATGATAATAGTTGTATTAATGTTTGTAATCCTGTTTTGATGTTTTCAATGCCATCATAAACATCGTCTGTAGTCTTTGGCGTAATTTTAAAAACGCTTTTTATTGCTTGTTCATAAATTATGGTACTGCAAACACCCGTGTTAGCAAGTTGAGGCACTAATATTGCGCTTTGTACAGCACCAGCAAGCGCAATAGCAATATGATGGTATTTATTATTCACTTTTTAGAACTCCTTACTTACTGCTTTTTATTCGTTCTTCTATAATACCACCACCAAGGCATACCTCGCCGTTATAAAATACTGCTGATTGACCTGGCGTTACAGCTGCAACAGGACTATCAAAAATAACTTTGATTTTGTCATCAGTTAATGGAGTAACTTGGCAGGCTATGTCTTGTTGGCGATAGCGTGTTTTTACGGTGCAACTAAATGGTTGAGTTACCTCTTTACGGTCAACCCAATGTAGTTGCTGAGCAATTAACCCGTCTGAAAACAGTGCAGGGTGATCATGACCTTGCGCTACAATCAATTCGTTATTGGTTAGATCTTTATCAACAACATACCATGGCGTGTCATCTGCCTGTTTTAGTCCACCAATTCCTAAGCCTTTTCGTTGTCCTAACGTATGATACATAAGGCCTTGATGTTGACCAATCACCTCGCCATCGACAGTACGAATTTTACCTGCTTTAGCGGGTAAATATCGTGCTAAAAACTCACTAAATTTGCGTTCTCCAATAAAACAGATACCAGTTGAGTCTTTTTTAGTTGCAGTAGCTAGACCAAGTTGCTGTGCAATTTTGCGCACTTCAGGTTTTTCAAGTTCACCAACGGGGAATAAACTTTGATGGATTTGCGATTCACTAAGAGTATAGAGAAAATAACTCTGGTCTTTGTTGTTGTCGATACCTCGCAGTAACTTAACTTTATTATCTACCTCTCTTTTGCGCACATAATGTCCAGTTGCAATGTAATCAGCACCAAGATCTTCAGCTGCGTATTCAAGAAATGCTTTAAATTTAATTTCTTTATTACATAAAATATCAGGGTTTGGTGTGCGTCCTGCTTTGTATTCAGATAAAAAATGTTCAAAAACATTATCCCAATACTCGGCAGCAAAATTAATAGTATGTAGTTTAATGTTTAATTTATCACAAACAGCTTGGGCGTCTGCTAAGTCAGCAGCAGCTGAGCAATATTCTTCTGTGTCGTCTTCTTCCCAGTTTTTCATAAATAATCCAACAACATTATATCCTTGTTGTTGTAATAAATAAGCAGAGACAGAAGAGTCAACGCCACCAGACATACCGACAACGACTTTTTTTTGGGTTTTTATATTTGGCATAATGATTATATTAATAGGTAAAATTAATCAAAAAATTTGATGCTAATTTTAACATAATTAGGGAAAAAAGCATAAAGTTATGCTAGTAGCGATTGTCATGTTAGTTTAGTTTTTGCGCTAGTTTTATACTAAAATGCTCATTTTCTAAAAATTTTGATGTTTTATTTGGCACGGAAAAAAACGAGATGGTAATGGATTAAAACAGCTTTATTCTATCAAATTCATAAAGCTGTTATTATTTAAAAGGTTAATTAGAATTAATTAAGATCTTTTAATAAGTAAACAACAAGACCTATAATTTTAAAATCTTGAGGTTCAGATTTATCACCAATGATAGCAGGGTACTTAGGGTTGTCACAAAGTAACGCTAAATTAGCACCTTGATTTTGAATGCGCTTAATACTAATTTGATCCTCATATTCCACTGCATATAAGTAGCCATCAATTGGTTTGCAATGCGCCTTGTTAATAATAAGTATATCATGATTTGATATTGTAGGCTCCATACTATCACCTTTTGCCCATACCGCAGTTAAGTCTTCGTAGTCACAACATTGATGTTTTATTAAGTTAACATCAAAAGGAATTGATTCAATTTGTGAATAAGAATTATTCGTTTCGTTTAGATGGTGGAATGGGATATGCACAGAACTGCGACGTTTGGATTCTGGCAATAAACGACATTCTCCTTTACCTGTTACTAGCCACTCAATCGGAATATCACATTTTTGGGCAATAATAGCTAGCCTATTTAATGCTGGATAGGTTTTTCCTGACAGGTAATCCCGTATTACAGCTTCCGACATACCAACTTTTTTAGCAAAGGCATTACCTGATATACCTTCTAATACTAGATTTAATCTATTCTTAAAATTAATTACTCCTGTATCGGTTAGTGCTCGTGTTTTTTCTTTTTCATATTGTTTTTTTGCGTTGCTTTTGGTCATTTTCTGTCCCTTTCCATGTGTTTTTTTGTTTTTGTTATTTTAATTCGTTTTTTTGTGTGTTATTCTTTGCTAGATGATTTCTTATATTTTGAGCATTGTAATACCGATAATCTTTACAATAGCAAAAGTTTAACTAATAGAGGATCTCATAATGAGAGAACAAGATCAAGACTGGACACCATCTAGAGTTGTAGGCGAAATTAAAATAAGAGGGGGGAATTTAAGAGCATTGTCGAGAGCTAGCGGATTGCAGGCCGATACTTTGAGAAATGCATTATATCGGCATTGCCCTAAATATGAGCGAATTATTTCTGAATATTTGCAAGTTCCTGTTGAAAAAATTTGGCCATCACGTTATCAATCAAAAGGCCAAAATAATATAAATATAAAAAATACTAAAATGTGATTATTTTTTTACAAAATATACTGTGAATTATATTGATGTTTACAGATAATCTGAGGGAGCTATTGCTCCCTTTTATTTTGTTTTAAAGCAACAACCACAAATAGCCAAAAATATCGACAGCGAACCTATTTAAAAACATCAGAATAAACACAAAAATCATAAATGAAATATCAATCATACCAATTGGTGGCACAATACGTCGTATAGGTGCAATAAAAGGCTCCGTTAACTGAGCAAGAAGCTCATCAGCATTTGATTGTCCGCGACTAATCCAACTTAAAATTGCTCGAAATAACAATAACCAAAATAATAAATATCCAAACGCATGAGCTATTGCTGCAAGAGCATAGAGAAGGTATTCACTAGACCAAATTGGCGTGTTAATTATTCCATAATGGCAAATAAAAATAATTTTAATCAATGCAAATAGGTATAATAGCAACCAAGTAGCGGTATCTATACGTCCAATTGAAGGAATAGCTTTACGTAATGGGCCAATAACAGGCTGAGTAATGCGAACAATAAATTGGGTAAAAGGGGTATAGAAATTCACACGTACCCGTTGCATCCATAACCGTAAAATTAAAATATATAAACATGCCGTTAAGACCGATTTCCCTAAAAAATAAAGTGATGTCATTTAAAACTCCTTAACTAAATATATTTTGGCAATATATCACAAATACTGCCTTGCCCCAAAGATAGCAGTACCAATACGAACCATCGTGCTACCTGCAACAATCGCAGCTTGCATGTCGCTACTCATACCCATGGATAATGTGTCCATAAATGGATAATCAGCTTGTAAAGAATGCAAAAGTTTCTGCATTTTGGTAAAGACATTTAATTGTTTGCCAAAATCATCTTCTATTTCAGGAATGGCCATTAATCCGCGTAAATTTAGATTGGGTAGCGCAATAATTTGTTTTACTAAACCCGCAACTTCTTCAGGAGCAACTCCTGACTTACTGGCTTCTTGGCTAATATTGACTTGAATTAGTACATTTAATTTAGCCATGGATGTAGGACGCTGATCATTTAAACGTTGAGCAATTTTAAAGCGATCAATGGTATGCATCCAGTCAAAATTTTCTGCCACTAATTTACTTTTATTCGACTGTAAAGGCCCAATAAAATGCCAAGTTAAAAGTTGGGATGGCATAGTTTTTTTGAAATATTGGATCTTTTCTATGCCTTCTTGAACATAATTTTCACCAAAAGAAAATTGTCCAGCACTTATTGCTTCTGTGATCTGTTGTACTGGTTTAGTTTTACTAACTGCAATAAGTTCTATTGTATTGGGATCTCGTTTGCATTTTGATGCGATTGTTTCAATTTCATTTCTAATAGCTAATAAATTGTCATGTATTGTATTCATTTTAATTCCCAATTAATAATTACTAGGTTAATTGTAATGTTAAACTCCATATTAGCGCTTAGTGTAACGCAAAATGCTTCAGATTTGCATCTTTCAAGTGGCGAAGCTGTACGGATTCGCATTAATGGGCAACTACAGATTTTATCAAAAGAAAAATTGTTACCATTAAACTTGGAAATTGAATTATTAAAGTTACTAAATGAAGTGCAAAAAAAACAATTACAACAAAATAGACAAATCGATTTTGCCTATCAAGCTGTTGGAATAGGTCGATTTAGGGTCAATATTTTTTATCAACAACGGGGCATTTCAGCTACATTTCGAATAATTAAAAACTATATTCCCGATCTATCTGAGATAGGCGCACCAGAGGTTTTTAAGAAACTAATCAAGTACGAAACAGGTATAATATTAGTTACTGGTTCGACTGGAAGTGGTAAATCAACTACACTTGCATCATTAATTGAGCACATCAATTTGACTCAGTCTAAGCACATTATTACTCTGGAAGATCCTATTGAATTTATCTATCAAAGTCAAAATTCATTAGTCCAGCAAAGAGAACTTACCTATTTTGATCATGCCATTATTGATAGTATTTTAAGACAAGATCCTGATATTATATTATTAGGTGAATTACGTAATAAACACGCAATTCAAGCAGCATTAACTGTCGCTGAAACTGGCCATTTAGTTTTTGCTACTTTGCATACAAATTCTGCTATTCAAAGCATAAATCGTATGATTGATGTATTTGAAAGCAACTCACATGATTTTATCCGTACACAATTAGCTAACAGTTTAAAAGCTGTTATAAGCCAAAAACTAGTGCCTACCGAACAAGGACGTAAAGCATTGTTTGAAATTCTAATCAATACACCAGCTATTAGTAATTTGATTAGTGAAGGAAAAATTAAACAAATTTTTTCGATTATGCAGACCGGGCAACAGTATGGCATGCAAATTATGGCTGATAATTAGGGATTAGCTATTATACAGTTCTATGCCAATCTAATTTTTGAATGATAACAACGAATAAATAAAAGTAGATCTTTACAAATCTTTACAAAAAATAGTTTTTTTTTATTTTTTAACTGTGTGCTTTTTAGTTATAATTGAGCGATTCTTATATATTCTATTTATGAAAGCGATTCACCTAGTCTAGGTATTATAAAATTAGCTAACAAATTAAATTTATTTAATAAATTTAATTTGTTAGGAAGCTGTAACTTGAAAAAATGGAAGGAAAATGATATACTGTTAGTACAGGTACACAGGTACACAGGTACACAGGTACACAGGTACACAGGTACACAGGTACACACATTTGAACAATGCCGAAAGTTAACACTACCATTATGGATTTCATCCTTTTTTAAGGTTTTCCAGTGCTTTCCTTATCATAATACACACCTAATAATATTTTTAAATTTTGTACAACAAATAAAACCTGTATTTTTAATAAAAATAACTAAAGCATATGGTAATATTCTTGAGTTAATACATATTCTTTTAAATATTAGACATAATGTTTTCAAAATTATGATGGCGCTATTCGGTTTACTAATATCTAATAACGTGGCATCAATTTTATCTGCTGTAACAACAAAAGAGATTTATGGTAGTGCGCCATACTTAACTTTTGATGGTGGACGTTCGCATGCTGATTCTGTTTCTCCATTATTGTCAATTATGCTACCTGATAATAAAGTTATTAATGCATTAGAAGATGAATCAAGTATGGAAAGTCCGATAATGTTAGATAAAAAATCTGTTACTTTTGCTGATATAAAAACGTTGGTGCCATTTAAAAACTATCCAAATATATTAACCGATGAAGTTATTGATAATAATGGTTATTGGCAAGATGATGATGGCGATAAGCTTAATCACACAAGCACAAGTAAATTAACTATTAACTGGCAAAATTTGGAAGGTCAAGATATAACTAGTTATGTAAAAAACAACTCAAATAGCGTATTGAATGGGTGTGATGCGCCTTATAAACTGACCTTAGAATTAGATGATATTGAAATAGTGGCTCAATATGGTATACCATCAAAAAGTGATAAATTTACAGGTGGGAAACATACCTATTATATTTACCCTAAAATTGATAAACCTAAATTTTGTTATGCTAAACCAAATTTAGAATTTAATTTTCATCCAGGCAAAGTCCCTTATGATGGAGCGATTTCTTCTATTAACGCAGGAAATGACGAGTGGAATAAGCATAGGGGATTTTATGCTTATAATTCAAGAATACTGACGCAAATTTTCCAACTACAGGCTCTCATAATTTGTTTTTTATTTGAGTGTTGCAGGAATAAAAGCACAAGAATTTGTTAATGTAAATGGTAATACAATTAGCAAAGGAGGTGTGATATTAAAATTAAATGCTGAAAATACCTCTCCTACTGGTTTAGTTAAAATGACTTTAATTGATCCTAAAGAAAATAACCCTAGTGCTTTCCCGCCCTCGGTATTTTCATTACATGGTATCCACAATGAATCACTATATAATTTTAAACTTGAGCGTTGGTATGTGGTTAAAAAAGGTGGCGCAGACAGTTATCAAAATGCAGTAGCATTTTGTAATAACTTTAATGGTGGTGGGTATCGGATAACAAAAGTACTTGATTTTACTAATGGGAAAGCTAGTAATGTCAACTGGCAACTAGGTATAGTTGAACCGATTTATCTGAGAAAATTAGTTATAAAGCGAATGGTTATTGGATAGGCAGTACTTAGTTAATGGGGGCGTATGACACAGCTTTATTATAAAGGCAGTGATTGGGAATATTTTTGTGTTAGTGATCCTGCTTGGGGAGATTTTAGATCCGCTTATTGGACTTCAGATGATCAAAATCATTGAAAGTATAATTATGTTGTAGAGGCCAATATTGGTAGTATTGGTAGTATTGGTAATAGCGGGCTTTCAGATCAAGATGATAGAGTAGCCTGCGTTACTCCTTAGTTTGTAGTTATCATCTAAAACAGATCTAATCATGATTATTTAGGCAAGTAAAGAACTCAATTTTTTGCCTAGATAATCAATAAAGTTCATACAGATGTAAACTAAGAACTAACCCGATTGCTAATTAGTTTTTAGACAATAAGCCAGCAAATGCTACTTTTCTTATTTAAAAAGTAAAATGTTTAACAACTATTGATCACACACTTTAATAGAAATTAGTTTTAGATTTAAAAATACTTATGAATATAGTTAACAATAAACTATATTGTTAAAAAGTGAGTTTTGTATCAAAAAAATATTCTATAATTGTGAAAAAGCATTGATATTAAAAGGTGATAAATAAATGGAACAAAAAATTGGTTTTATTGGTTTAGGTAACATGGGAAATGCCATATTACAAGGTATTTTGGGTAGTAATATTGTGCCAGGAACACAAATTTATGTTTATGATCATCATCCGGAAAAAGGTCAAGTTCTTAATCAAACTTATTCAGTAAATGATCTCGATTCAGCAAGAGATGTTGCTCGTGAGGCCGATATAGTTTTTATTGCGGTTAAACCTAATGTGATTATAGATGTTCTTACAGATATTCAGAAAGAATTAAAAAAGAATACAATTGTGATTTCAATTGCTGCTGGAGTTACTATTAGAGCAATTGCAAAATGTATCGGCTATGAACAAAAAATAGTTAGAGTTATGCCAAATACACCCGCTTTAGTTAATGCAGCAATGTGTTCCATTACACCAAATACCGAAGTAACTGATGGAGAGCTAACTATTGTAGAAACGTTACTAAACTGTATCGGCAAAACTGAAGTTGTGCCAGAATATTTAATTGATGCTGTTGTTGGCGCTAGCGGCTCTTCTCCTGCATTTGTCTTTATGTTTATTGAAGCATTGGCTGATGGAGCCGTAAAAGGCGGATTATCAAGAAAGCAAGCCTATAAATTTGCAGCACAGGCTGTTTTTGGTTCAGCAAAAATGCTATTAGAAACAGGCAAACATCCTGGCGAATTAAAAGATATGGTTTGTTCTCCTGCAGGTACAACAATTGAAGGTGTACAGATGCTTGAAGCTAAAGGGTTTAGATCGGCTATTATTGATGCAGTAGAAGCAACGATAAAAAAATCTCAAGCAATGGGAAAAGATTAATATCATAAAATTTATCATGTTATACACCTAATATAACATGATAAATTGTTATAACTAATAATAAAATCGACAAATTTAAAAAGATTCCTTGCATTAATAAACTAATTATGAGTAAATAGTACCAAGCATATGACATGCGGATTTATTTTGTAACATTTCGATATATGTAGTTTGTAGTTTACTATGTCTTAAAGATTAGTTTTCTTCAGTATCTTCTTAGTGTTAGTAAGTAATCGAAGTTTTATGTTTTTGTATATAGCCTACAGTGGCTAAGATTAATTTATTTATATAGGAAGATTATTATGTCTAAGAAAACTGGTCAAGTTAAATGGTTTAACGAAAGTAAAGGTTTTGGTTTTATTTCCCCTGCTGATGGCAGTAAAGATGTATTTGTACACTTTTCTGCAATTTCTGGCGATGGGTTTAAGACATTAGGTGAAGGTCAACAAGTAGAATTTTCAATTCAAGACAGCCCTCGTGGACCTGCAGCAGCGGATGTTACCATCATCTAAGATTCATATTTTATTTTTTAGTTTTGCTACCCTATCGGTAAATTGTTACTGATAGGGTATTTTCTTATAGACTTCCCACCTTAAATTCTTTACCATATTCTAGCTATTTCTAGTATTAATTATCATTTTTCATGATATTAGCAACAAACTTATAATATAAGGAAAGAAAATGAAAAGATTACTATTTATTGTGTTATTAGGCTTTTCTTCAATTTCTATGGCGGATTTAACTGAATCATGTAAAACCTATTTTGATAAACTTGACAGTTTTATGAAAGCAATTCCTAAACAACAATCTAATATGATTAAACAAAGCGTAGAACTGGCTAAACAACAAATTTCGTCACTGTCTGCAGATAATCAAGTTCCAGCTTGTAAACAAGGTATGGATTTTCTTCAACAAGCTGAAGAAAATTTATTTAAAAAATAATATAATTTATCGCATATTATGCCGAAAATCCCAAGGAGCTATTGGATGTTTATCTTTCCATAATCCTTTTTTATTTTGTTTTGCACTTCTTTCTAATTTTACCATGATTTTATTGTTTGCAACGCCTTTATAACGGTATGCCCAAGCATAACCACTTTCGACCATTTTGACATTAATATTCGTTTTGTTTAAGAAAATAATCCCTAAGCATCTTCTATAGATGTCTTTTTTGTTTTCTTTCACAAAAACATTTTTACCAGCAATGAGAGAGGCTAAATATTTTCGTGACGCATTACCATAGGCTTGTTTGCTTTCTGGGGCATCAATATCAAGTAAACGAACACGGACTTTTTGATTTTTGACAGTTAAAATATCCACAGTATCGCCATCAATCACCTTGACAACTTTACCGCTAAAATCAGCATATGCTAGCGTGTTTGATAAACAAAATAAAATAATACAAAAAAATAAACGAGCTAAGTGGTTCATTGGAATAGTAAGAATAGTATAAAAGTTTTTAATATTATACATTGATTGTTAAAAATCACGAAGTTGCGGTGGTGTTTTGTTTAATTAATGGTTAAGCACTTATTTAATGATTGCCCAGCCTCTAGGCCGTATTAATAAAAATATGGCTCAGAGATTAAGTGTTGTTATTTTTGATTAAATTAGAAAAGTTAGTTATGCAGCCTTATCCATATTAGATAAGGCTGACGAAAGCAAGTGTCTAAATTAAAAAGTATTGGTATCTTGGAATAGGCCTACTTTTAAATCAGATGCTTGGTAAATAAGCTTACCATCAACAAAAACTTCACCATCACCGATTCCCATGATTAATTTGCGGTTAATTACCCGTTTGAAATGGATTTTGTAGGTCACTTTTTTATTAGTTGGTAATACTTGTCCCGTGAATTTTACTTCACCAACGCCTAAAGCTCGTCCTTTGCCTTTGCCGCCTATCCAGCCCAAATAAAAGCCAACTAGTTGCCACATAGCATCAAGACCTAAACAGCCTGGCATAACAGGATCATTTTTGAAATGACATTTAAAAAACCATAAATTAGGATTAATATCCAGTTCTGCCTCGACGAAACCTTTGCCAAAATTACCACCGTTTTCATTCATCTCGATAATACGATCCATCATTAACATTAAATCAGATGGTAATGGAGGTCCATCATGACCAAATAATTCATTATTTCCTGATTTTATTAAATCTGTTTTATCGTACGATGATTTACGTTCAAATGTCATAAAAAAACCTTTTATTTAATGTAAATTAAAATATGTTTTGAAAATTGAAAGTTATCGAGCTTTCTATTTCTACTTCATAATCAATAAAATTTTGGGCTAAAGTTTATTGGGTATTGTTACTTTTTGCAATATTTTTGCCATTTACTAAGCCAACTATCTTGTTTTTTGTCTTGTAATAGTGCTGTTTGCATACGAGCATGAATCAATTGGTAAAGATTAATGCTATTTTTATCTTTATAGGGGATACCAGTAAGTAGATAAAGTGCATCAGCAATATGATCAACAGTCCATATTGAAAATTTTTCTTGTTTGATTGCTTCAATAACTTCATCATTTAAACTTAAATGGCGTTGGTTGGTAGCAGGAATGATCACGCCTTGTTGACCAGTTAAACCTTGATGCTTACAAACAGCAAAAAAACCTTCAATTTTTTCATTCACACCACCAATTGATTGAACATGCCCAAACTGATCTACTGACCCGGTTACTGCCAACTGCTGATCGATAGGTTGCTGCGATAAAGCGCTAATTATTGCACACAGCCCAGCAAGCGAAGCACTATCACCATCAATTTCATTATAGGACTGTTCGAATACCAAAGAAGTTGAAAAAGGTAATTGGTGATTGATCGCAAATTCAGACATAATAAAAGCCTGCATTATCATCATCCCTTTTGAGTGAATATTGCCTGCTAATTCTGTTTTGCGTTCAATGTCAATTAGCTCGCCATCGCCAAATTGGAGAAGGCAACTCAAACGCGTAGGTTCACCGATAACTTTTGGGTGCCCAGGATATTCAATGACTGATAAGCCATTTATTTGTCCAACAATTTGATTTTTAGTATTAATCATTATTTGATTGTTGAAAATATCATCATATAATCTTTCTTGCAAATAATCTTCATGCCATGATTTTTGCCTGATTGCAGTAGTGATTGCAGATTCATCAATTGAGCAATTTTGCATAAAGTGTGAAGCATTAGCTAATAGTGAATTAATCCAATCAACCGAAAGAGGGAGATAATATTGGTCACCAGTGTAGCGAGTGGCTTCTTTGTATATTGTAGAAATTGCCGAAGTATCAATATTCGGCAAGCCTTGTTTATTTGCA
The DNA here is from genome assembly GCF_001690605.1 of Gilliamella sp. Nev6-6. Lineage (NCBI taxonomy): Bacteria > Pseudomonadati > Pseudomonadota > Gammaproteobacteria > Orbales > Orbaceae > Gilliamella > Gilliamella sp. Nev6-6. Next base: position 39,571 of record NZ_LZHP01000078.1, read on the forward strand.
ATAAAGTTTAGGTAATCAATCCATAACTCAAATTGCTCAAATGAAGTGATTTTCAATTCATTCTCAAACTCAGCATAAATTGAAGTTGAAAAAAATTCTGGCTCGAAATCTTGTAATTCTGCTAAACTCAATCTATCTCCAACTAAAATAACCCGCAAATCAAGTGGCATAGATGGAATTGATAAAGGTAAAGGATGGGAATCATCTGTAGAAACCCACTCAAATTCTTGTTTCATTACCATTTGTTTTAACTTTGTCCACAACAAAGGTTGGCTAAGTAATGAACGAAGTCCTAAAATTAAAACACCACCATTAACACGATGAACAATCCCAGGTTGTAATTTTATTGGGCTATTTTCAGGCTGTCTAACGCAGCCAAAAAGTTTTTCAGTATCAATAGAAGATGCAAATAGGCAATTATCTTGAGCTGCAAAATTATCTTGTTTGCTTTTTGCCTCAGTTAGTGTAATTTTATTTTCACTAAAAAAATAGCTGTAGCCTAATGATGAGAAAGATAAGTCTGATTTAATTGCTTGTCGAAGTAAACCAAAAAAAAGCTCACTTTCAGGCGCTTTAAGCAACATGAAACGTGGGTTATAACATTCTTTTTTATTGTTGCATAATCGTGACAAAGCGGAGGCAACACGAGGTTGCCACTTGAGTAAATGCTTCGATTTTTCTGGCGTTAATGCTGCTGAAAAATTAGTTTTGTTTTTAAGATCAGAAATATATGATAAATTAGGTTGGATCTGTTGTGTGTTGAGTTGTGTAATTGCCAAAATTATTGTCTTTTTGTTAGCTTATTTCATCTGCAAATTATAACAAGTATCCGTTGTATCGCCAACAGATTACCAAAATCTTTATGGTAACAAATAAAAAAATTACGGAAAGATTTTTCAAAATCAGGTAGACTAAGTCACAATTTATTGTTTATTTTGCATCACTATCATCATTATCAACGACTAAACATGCTCAGAATCAAAAATACCTATTTCAAAGATGAACGTTCCTCTCAAATTGTTAGTTGGGGACATTGGTTTACGTTGTTTAATATTTTTATCGTAATAATACTTGGTAGTCAATATCTAATTATTGCAGATTGGCCTCGCACTTTTATGGGGCGATTTTATGCAATAATTAGTGCGATTGGCCATTTTAGTTATTTGACTTTTATTGCTTACCTAGTTCTACTTTTTCCTTTAAGTTTTTTTATTCATTCATCTCGATGGCAAAGGATTATTGCAACAGTTTTTGCAACTGTTGGTATTTCATTATTACTTATTGATATTGAGGTTTTTTCGCATTTTAGAATGCATTTAAATTTGTCTATTTGGCAATTATTTTCATCACAAAAAGTTACTTATTTAAGTTCAATATTTATTATCATTCCGTTTATTTTATTAATTGAGATTCTATTTTCAGTTTGGAGCTGGAAAAAATTACGTAGTTTAAGTAAGCGTAAATGCTATGCAAAGCCTGTTGTGGTTGCCTTTATTATTTGCTTTGTTACTTCGCACTTGACTCATATTTGGGCTGATGCTAATTTTTATCGTCCAATTACTATGCAGCGCTCAAGCCTGCCGCTTTCTTATCCTTTAACCGCTCGTCATTTTCTTGAACGCTATGGATTTATGAAAGAAAATGGTTATCGTGATCGCGTGACTCAAGAGGGGAACCCTTTTGCAATAGCAATTGAGTATCCTTTAGGGCGTATTGTTTATGATGAACAACCAATAAAAAACAATGTTCTAATCATTACTATTGATGGATGGAATGTTGATTTATTAAGTAAATATATGCCAAAGCTTAATGAGTTTGCTCAAGATAACATCGCCTTTACTAATCATTATGTTGCAAGTAATCAACCTTATTTGAATAATTTTTCATTGTTTTATGGATTAGATCCTAATTACTATAATAGTATCCTTGTTGGGCATAAACCGTCGGTATTATTTGAGGCTGTTACTAAACGACAATATAATTTAGGCTTATTTTCGGTTGATGGATTTGCAGAGCCTTTATATCGTTCTGCATTGTTATCTAATTTTTCAATATCAGAGCCTAAAAAACAAACCAATAAACAAATAACCGAAAGCTGGATAGCGTGGCATAAAGAACAGAATAATATTGATAATCATGCGCCTTCATTTTCTATAATTCAATATTCGTTAGGTGATAAAAACAAAAAAATTGCTATATCTGGCCTTCAATTAGAAGCTAAAAAATTAGATCAGAATATTGCATCATTAATGACTTATTTAAAATTATCTAATGCCAGTGATGATACAGTTGTTATTGTTACAGGCTCGAATGATATTAAAATTGATGAAGCAAAAAAAATAGCTTTACGCAATACAGGTAGTGGCTTTAATCGTGACTTATTAAAAGTCCCTCTGATTATATCATGGCCAGGTAAAGAAAAATCACAAGTAACACAAGCGACCTCGCAAACCGATATTATGTGTACATTAATGCAAGATGTGTTTTATGTCACTACACCACCACGGCAGTATAGCCAAGGAAAAAGCCTATTTAGCCCTAAAACAAGGCAATGGTTAGTTGTGGGTGATGAGAATACTATTGCTGCGATTTATGATGATAAAACAGTAGTTTTAGACGCATCTGGACGTTCTAAGATTTACGATTTAAATGGCAAGTTAAAAAAAGGTGAAAAAATTAGCTTGCCAATATTCTTACAGATAGTTACCGAAAATCGCCGTTTTATGGTGGTGGATAATTGATTTATTTACTGATTTAAAAATAAAAAAGAGGGTGAAGATTACTTCACCTCTTTACCCATAGCTTGTAGATCTGCATGATAAGATGAGCGGACAAAAGGCCCACAAGCGGCATGGGTAAATCCCATATTTAATGCTGTTTGCTTCAATTCTTCAAATTCTTGTGGTGACACATAACGTTCAACTGGTAAATGATATTTACTCGGTTGTAAATATTGACCCAGCGTTAACATAGTCACACCATGACTACGTAAATCCTTTAATACTTGAATTAACTCTTCGTTTGTTTCACCTAGTCCAACCATCAACCCCGATTTTGTTGGAATTTCTGGATGCCGCTCTTTAAACCTAGCCAGTAATTTGAGGGATCCTTCATAGTTAGCACCAGGACGGATCTTTTTATATAAACGTGGGATATTCTCTAAGTTATGATTAAACACATCAGGTGGGTTATTGCTTAACACTTCAATTGCTTCATTAATACAGCCACGAAAGTCAGGTGTGAGTGTTTCAACTTTTATATTTGGGTTTAATGTTCTAATTTCTCGAGTACAATTAGCAAAATGGCTAGCTCCACCATCTTTTAAATCATCCCTATCAACCGAGGTAATAACAACATAGCGTAATTTCATTTCTTGAATGGTTTGCGCTAGCTTAATTGGTTCTTTACTGTCTGGTGGTAATGGTCTACCATGAGCTACATCACAAAATGGGCAACGGCGGGTACAAATATCGCCCAAAATCATAAAAGTAGCTGTACCATGGTTAAAGCATTCAGCTAAGTTAGGGCAAGAGGCTTCTTCACAGACTGAATGCAATCCATGTTTGCGCATGGTGTTTTTGATATGTGCAATATTATCAGAGTGAGCAGATAGCTTAATTCGCATCCATTCAGGTTTTTTAAGTGGCGTTGCATCTTCTAATGTGATTGTTGGGATTAAGCGTGTTTTGTCAGCATCACGATATTTTGAGCTTCTGAGTGTTGTTTCATTATTTTGCATAATTGGTATCTTATTTTTGAGGTAACTGCTTAATAAAATTATTAGTTAATAGTTGTTTTATCTCTTTATGATTAATTTGAGACACATATTCTTTTAGTTGCGTCATTTGTAATCCGGCGTAGCCACAAGGGTTAATGTTATTAAAAGGGGAAAGATCCATATCAACATTGAATGCAAGTCCATGTAAAGTGCAGCCACGACTGATATGCAAACCAAGTGAACAAATTTTTTTTTCGTTAATATATACTCCCGGTGCATTAGACTTTGCATGAGCTATAATACCATAATGGAGTAATGTTTGAATGACACTATTTTCTAAATAACTAACTATATCTCGGATACCTATCTTAAGTCTTTTTAAATCAAATAAAATATACATGATTTGTTGACCTGGAGCATGGTAAGTAATTTGACCACCGCGATCGGTCTGAATAACTGGGATATTTGTCTGATTTAATAAATGTTCTGCTTTACCAACTTTACCTTGGGTAAATACGGGTTCATGCTCGACTAACCAGATTTCATCAAGAGAATGCTCATTACGTTGTTTTGTAAAGTCATGCATAGCTTGATAGGTATACACATATGGTTTAATTTTTAAGTCTTTGATTATGACATTATTAATGATCATAGTTTTTTCTATTGTCTTCAAGTAATATTATCGAAATTTTTACAAGTATATAACAGATTTCATAATAAATTGACAACTTGTAGTTATTCTCAGTATAGCTGCTAGGAATAATATTTAAATTTATTATT